>JAFOFP010000038.1 GCA_017387285.1 Lachnospiraceae bacterium | reverse complement strand
GCGGCAAATTTGAAGGAGATTAGCCGGGAGATGGTGAGGTAAAGATGAAAACACTGATATTTAACGGTTCACCCAGAAAAAATGGAGATACAGCCAGTCTGATCAAGCTCCTCACCGAAAATTTGTCCGGAGAGGTAAAAATCGTCAACGCTTATACCTGCGGGATCTCGCCCTGTATTGACTGTCGCTACTGCTGGAAGCACAACGGCTGTGCCATCAAGGACGGCATGCAGGAGATTTATGATTATATTCAGGAATGTGATAATATCGTGATCGCATCCCCAGTCTATTTCTCTGAGCTGACGGGAATGCTTCTGGCACTGGGAAGTCGTTTACAGACTTATGTGGCAGCCAGATATATGCGAAAAGAATGGCCTGTGGCGAAAGAGAAGAAAGGCGCGGTCATTCTGGTGGGCGGCGGAAGCGGCGGCGTAGAGAGAGCTTGTGAGACCACCAAAGAATGGATGAAGGTGATGAACTGCACCGAGCAGCATGAGATAGTGGCCAGCCGTCGGACCGATCATGTTCCGGCACTGGAGGATGAGCAGGCGGTAGCGGGTGTGCTAAGTATCGCAGCATATTTTAACGGACAGTGAGAGGTAGTATGGTGATCAGACAAGCCAAGGAGCAGGACGTTTCCCGGATCGCGGAAATCCTCGTGTTTAATAATCGGGTTAATTTTTATCCCATCTTTCGGGATGACGAATATTCCTTCGGAGAGCTTCAGGTGGTCACGCTTGCCGACCAATATCGGGAAGACAAGGCAGCACTGGAAAATACTTACGTCTATGATGACGGTGTGGTCAGAGGTCTTATCCGCATGGAGAATGGGGAAATTAAGAAGCTCTTTGTGGATACCTTTTTCCAACGGCGGGGGATCGGCGGAAAACTGATGGAGTTTGCCATCAATGAAAAGCAGGCAAACCGGCTGTGGGCGTTGGAGAAAAACACCGGGGCCATTCGGTTTTATGAGAGGTATGGTTTTAGAGTGACCGGAGAGAAAAAATATGAAGAGGGAACCACAGAGTACCTGATCGAATTAGAGCGAAGATAGAGCTTGACGGAGGTATTTATGCGTTTATATGTAGCCAGACATGGACAAACTCTGTGGAATGCGCAGAATAAAGTTTGCGGAATTACGGACGTTGACCTGACGGAAAAGGGCCAAAAACAAGCTGAGGCATTGGCAACAGTTGTGGCAGGGAAGGACATTGATCTTATTCTGTCCTCACCACTCAGAAGAGCAGTGGCTACAAGTGAAATCATTTCGGGGAAATGCAGGATTCCCATGAAAATCGAGCGGCGACTTATTGAGCAAAATTATGGTATCTATGAGGGTGTTGACCGTGCAGATAAAGCATTCCTGGACAATAAGCGCAATTTTGCTTACAAATATCCCGGCGGTGAGTCACAAATTCAGGTGGCTTATCGAATATATAGCTTGATTGATGAACTGAAAATGGAGTATAATGATAAAAATATTCTTCTCATCAGCCATGGCGGCGTATGCCGGGTGATCAATACTTATTTTCGTGACATGACCAATGAGGAGTTCTTCCAATACCGTCTGGAAAATGGCAAATTGGAGGAATACGAGTTGTAGTGATTAATATCAAATATTTAACTGTTCGGGCGGAATTACCTTGGCTTGAACATTCAACAAGGAGGACAAAATTATGCCAGTAACCCATGCAGCCTATGAGCTGCTCAAATCGACTTTTATCGACGAGATCAATTCCCAGGGCTATATCCTGCGCCACAAAAAATCCGGCGCCCGGATCATGCTGCTGTCCAATGATGATAATAACAAGGTATTCAGCATCGGTTTCAGAACCCCTCCCGAGGATAATACCGGCCTTCCCCACATTCTGGAGCATTCGGTGCTTTGCGGCTCCGATAAGTACCCGGTGAAGGAGGTTTTTGTGGAGCTGTGTAAGGGGTCATTGAATACCTTCTTAAATGCCATGACCTATCCGGACAAGACGGTGTATCCCGTTGCCAGCTGCAATGACAAGGATTTCCAGAATCTGATGGATGTCTATCTGTCCTCCGTTCTGCACCCCAGCATTTATGACCATCCCGAGATTTTTATGCAGGAGGGCTGGCACTATGAGCTGGAGTCTGCTGATGCGCCGATGACCATCAACGGCGTTGTTTACAATGAGATGAAGGGTGCATTTTCCTCTGCAGATGAGGTGATGAGCCGCTGTATCAAACAGGCCATGTTCCCTGACAACGCCTATGCCAATGAGTCCGGCGGTGATCCGGACTATATTCCGGAGCTGACCTACGAGCAGTTTATCGCATTTCACAAACGCTACTATCATCCGGCAAACAGCTATATCTTCCTCTATGGCGATATGGACATGGTGGAGAAACTGGACTGGCTGGACAAGGAATATCTCAGCGATTACGATTATCTGGAGGTGGATTCGGAGATTAAGGATCAGGCGCCCTTTACCGCACCGGTGGACAGAGAGATCGAGTATTCTATTGGAGAGGGCGAGGATACTGCCGAAAAGACGTATCTTTCCGTGTCCAATTGCCTGAATTTCGGCATGGACAGCAAGATGAATCTGGCTTTCCGTGTGCTGGATTATGCACTTCTTTCCGTGCCCGGAGCGCCTCTCAAACAGGCTCTTCTGGACGCACAGATCGGTAAAGATATTTATGGCGGTTATGAGGACGGCCTGAAACAGAACATGTTCAGCGTCGTAGCAAAGGACACGGATAAGGAGCGCATGGGCGAATTTCTTCAGGTGATCCGCGATACATTGACCAAGGTTTGTGAGGAAGGACTGGACAGACAGACCTTAAGAGCAGGACTGAGACATTTTGAGTTCCGCTACCGCGAGGCGGATTTCGGTTCCATGCCCAAGGGACTGATCTACGGTTTGCAGAGCCTGGACAGCTGGCTCTACGATGAGGAGCAGCCATTCCTGTTTTTGACCTATGAGGATGACTTCGCATGGATGAAGGAAAAGCTGGAGGAAGAGGATTTCTTTGAGGGGCTGATTAGAACCTGGCTGCTGGATAATCCCCATACGGTGCGGTTGTCCCTGAATCCGGTTCCCGGATTGGCGGCAAAGAAAGAGGCTGAGCTGGCAAAACAGTTGGCGGCGAAAAAAGCAGCTATGAGTGCTGAAGAAGTGGATGCACTGGTGGAGAAGGTTCGGCTGTTCAAGGAGTACCAGGAGGCTGAGGACAGCGAGGAGGATCTGGCGAAGATCCCTCTGCTTTCCGTTTCCGATATCAATCCCGACAGCGAGAAGTTTGTATATGAAGAGAAAAAACTGGACGATCACAGGGTGATCCATACCCCGCTGTTTACCGGTGGGATCAACTATGTGAAGCTGCTGTTCCCCATTGACGGGATGACAGCAGAGGACCTTCACTGGTTGTCCCTGCTGATGAGCGTATGGGGACTGGTGGACACGGAAACTTACAGCTATCTGACCCTGAGCAATCAGATCAATATTGAGACCGGCGGAATGAGCAGTGAGGTCAATGCCTATCAGCTGATGGCTGAGCCGGGCAAATACAAGAGCTTTATGGAGATTTCCTTCAAAGCCCTGTGTGATAAGACCGGAAAGGCTCTTGATCTGGTGGAGGAGATCCTGCTCCGCTCCAAATTTGACAGCGAGAAGCGCCTTCGCGAGATCCTCGGTCAGGCGAAGTCCGGTATGCAGGGGTATCTGATGCAGGGAAGTCATGCGGTGGCAGTGGCCCGCGCACAGGCTTACGGTTCACCCTATGCGGCCTTCGGTGATCATGTGAAGGGTTACAGCTATTATGAATTTATTGAGGATCTGGAGGCGAACTATTCTGAGAAGAAGGGTCTGATCATGGAGAAATTGCAGGCCATGGCGACCTGTTGCCTCACCGGAAATGCGATTCTTCAGATCACCGCAGATGAGGAGGGTTACGGAAAATTTGCTAAGGCAGTTGTTCCTTTCCTTCAGCGTATTGGAGACGGTGTGGGTGCAAATGCTGATGCAGTATCGACAGAGAATGTGATCACTGCCCTGGGCCGTCTCAATGAAGGCTTTAAGACACCGGGAATGGTGCAGTATGTGGCCCGCAGTGGAAACTTCCGCAAACAGGGTCTGGAGTACACCGGCGCATTGTTGGTCATGAAGACCATGCTGGGTTACGATTATCTGTGGAGCAATCTTCGTATCAAGGGCGGTGCATATGGCTGTATGTGCGGCTTTGGCAAGAGCGGAGACGGCTATCTGGTATCCTACCGTGATCCTCATCTGACCAGAACCAACGACATTTACAAGGGGATCTCCGCATATTTGCAGAATGTGCAGTTGGATGAGAGAACCCGCACCAAATATATCATCGGAACCATCAGCGATCTGGACACCCCCAGAAGCCCCAAAATCAAGGGTGCGCTGGCATTGTCCGCATGGTTGTCCGGCGTGACTGATGAGATGCAGGCAAAAGAGCGCAGCGAAGTTCTTAACTGCACCGAGGAGAATATCCGCAGTCTGGCGCCCATCATCGAGGCCATCCTTGGAACTGAGCAGATCTGCGTCATCGGAAGTGAGGAGAAAATCGAGGGAGCGAAAGACCTGTTTGGTCAGGTAAGACCGCTGTTTAAGTAGGAGAGAAAAATATATGGAAACAACTAAGTCAGGTTTTGTCACTCTGGTGGGACGCCCCAATGTGGGAAAGTCCACGTTGATGAATCATTTGATCGGACAGAAGATCGCGATCACTTCAAATAAGCCCCAGACCACCCGCAACCGCATTCACACGGTGTACACCGATGAGCGCGGGCAGATCGTGTTTGTGGATACCCCAGGTATCCATCAGGCGAAAAACAAGCTGGGCGAGTATATGGTTAATGCGGCGGTGAAGACCTTCAGCGAGGTGGATGTGATCCTCTGGCTGGTGGAACCAAGCGATTATATCGGAGCAGGAGATCAGAATATTGCCAAGCAGCTGAGCAAGGTGAAGTGTCCGGTGATCCTGATCATCAATAAGACGGATACTGTTCCCAAAGAGAAAATCGGTACGGTCATCAAGGCATACCGGGAGCTGATGGAGTTCACGGATGTGATTGCCGTCAGCGCCCTGAGAAGTGTGAATATGGATCAGGTCATTGATGCGATCATGCGTTGTCTGCCCTATGGTCCCATGTTCTACGACGAGGATACGGTGACCGATCAGCCCATGCGTCAGATCTGCGCTGAGATGATCCGTGAGAAAGCCCTTCGTCTGCTGGCAGACGAGATCCCCCACGGCATCGCAGTTACCATTGAAAAAATGACTGAGCGGGATGACGGCCTGTTTGACATTGAGGCCAATATTGTCTGCGAGCGCGATTCTCATAAGCAGATCATCATCGGAAAGGGCGGTTCCATGATCAAAAAGATCGGAAGCAGTGCCCGGTTCGATATGGAAAAGATGCTGGAGGCCAGAGTTAATCTGAAACTTTGGGTGAAGGTGCGCAAAGAGTGGCGAGACAATGAACTGTATCTGAAGAATTACGGGTATACGAAAGATCTGTAGGAGATATCATGGATGAGTTCGTGACAGTGACAGGAATGGTGCTTTCTTCGTCGCCGATGGGGGAGTATGATCGGCGGCTCTGTTTGCTGACCCTGGAACGCGGCAAGATTTCAGCCTTTGCCCGTGGGGCAAGGCGTCCCAAGAG
>JAFOFP010000268.1 GCA_017387285.1 Lachnospiraceae bacterium | reverse complement strand
GAGGCATGATTTTGGTTATGCTGGTAATCTACGGATGGGGACTGGTTCTGATCCTGTAATAGGTGAGCTGTGTTCAAAAACAGGGCCAGGATAAAGGCCCGGGAAAGAAATTTGTGTCGAAATATGATGTATGCAAGGAGTCATTTATGGATTATCGTGTGCGGTATGGTGAGGAAAATGAAGCGGTAAGGGAGCGATTGGAGCTGGCGTTTGAGCGGATTGGTGAGATAAAGAAGGAGAGTGGATTAAAGGGCGGTGCAGCGGCTTATTTTGAGAAAATGGCCGGATTTGTTGGACAGATCGAGGCACTGACTGAATTGATTCGATCCGGCGAGACGGATAGTTGGTCACAGGCACAGCTTGCCCGGTTAAACAGCAGTCTGTATGAGGATATTTTTGCAGAAAATTATGGGGATAGCCCTGCCAATCCGGAAAAGACGGAGGAATGGTTCGGGGAGACCCTGGGACAGCTGATGGCTTTTGTGGCGGCAGAGCTGCGGGGAATGATCGTCTATGCCTACGAGTACCGTCTGACGGATATTGCCATCTGCTGCGAACTGTTTATTGAGCTTTATAACTGGTTTGAGATGGTGGAGACCGGAGAGATGGCGGCTGATGCACTGGAAGCTCAGGTGAAGGAGACCGTCTATTACTACGTCAGTGATTACAGCGACTATAAGGCTGAGATTCGTGTCCGTGAGTTGCTGGATCCCACACTGACCTTTGCCAAGGATATTATTATGGAGAGTGACCTGACCGATCTGCGCTATCTGTATCGGTTCGGAGAGTATATCTCAGACAACGAATTAAAGACAGCGGCTTACCTCAACAGCCTGCCGGAGGAGACCATCGACGCCATGGCCTCCACTTACACGGAGGGATACCGCAAGGGATTTGAACTGGCAGGTATTGATCTGTCTGAGAAGAAGACGGCGGAGGTGCGTTTCCGTCTTGGTTTCGAGCGGGTAGTCCGTGGAGCGATCCGTCAGTTTAAGGCCATGGGACTGGACGTGATTTTGTACCGCAGTCCTGTTCACGGTGCGGACAAGCGTCAGCATATGAAGATCGGATATTACGGGGCACTGGCTAACCCCCAGTATGAGTACGACCATCGCAATGATCTGGCATTGTTCTTTGATAAGCCTTACAAGGACCGCCGTCTGGCTATGCTGAAGGTGGCTTACGAGGAGTGCAAGGAGTTGGCGGCAGGCTACGCAGGGCCGGCGCTGCTGGATACCTTCGGCGAGGAGCCTTTCCAATATGTCAATAAGCCTCAGGTTCCCCGGTTGACGGACAAACAACAAAAACTTTATGTGACCTTCAGTGGAGAAACCTCCAATCTGATCCAGCAATATATTGATCCGGAGAAGCGCAGTTTCACCATTATCTCTTACCCTACCCCCGATATCGGGCCGGATTTTGAGGAAATCTTCCGGGAGACGATTCGGCTGAATACGCTGGATGTGAGCCGCTATGAAGTCATCCAGCAGACGCTGATCGACGCATTGGACAGCGGTGTCGCAGCTCGGATCAAAGGCAGGGGCGAGAACCGCACTGATCTGACGGTGGCATTGCAGCCCATCGCAGACCCGGAGAAGCAGACCGGATTTGAGAACTGTCTGGCAGACGTAAACATTCCGCTTGGTGAAGTATTCACCTCCCCCCAGCTGGAGGGAACCAACGGTATTCTTCATGTCAGTGATATTTATCTGGGATCTATCCGGTACAAGGACCTCTGGTTGAAATTTGAGGAGGGCTTTGTGGTGGATTACGGCTGTGCCAATGACCCCGACGAGGAGATTGGCCGGAAAATCATTCGGGATGCCATTATGAATCAGCATGAGCGTCTTCCGTTGGGAGAGTTTGCCATCGGAACCAACACCATTGCCTATGCCATGGCCAAAAAGTACGATATCATCAGCCGATTAAAGATACTGATCATTGAGAAAATGGGGCCTCATTTTGCAGTGGGAGACACCTGTTACAGCCACGCGGAGGAGCGGGCAGCTTACAATCCCAACGGCAAGGAAGTGATCGCCAGAGAGAATTCCTGCTCTTTGAAGCGGCATGAGGATCCGGCGAAGGCGTACTTTAATTGCCATACGGATATTACCATTCCTTACCATGAGCTGGACAGTATCTGTGTGATCTGTGCCGGTGGCAGTGAAATCCCGCTGATTGAGGATGGCCGCTTCGTTCTGCCGGGAACAGAGGAACTGAATATCGCATTAGATTCTGATATTTGATAGAAAAAACGGGGAAGCAAACTGAAATTGTTTCCCCGTTTCTTTTATTTCTCCATCTTCTCAAATAACTTCTTGTAGGGCATCAGCATGCCCTCATTCATCATATTTCCCGCTTTTGCCTTCAGTTTGGGGTTGGCGATCAGTGTGCCCACCAGATACATGGCCAGCATTCGGGGCCATTTTTTCTGAGGGAAGTCGTACTGTCCGTGGGCTTTGTAAAATTGGTGATCGGCCCGCATCATGCCCTGCATGAGCCAGATCAGATCCCGGAAAATCTTCATACCACCGATACCGTAGAAGTTCTGGGGAGGCACATAACCCTGTTCAAGGGCGTAGGAGAGGGTCTGGGCCAACCCGTCGATCTCATGGTCAGGATCGGTCTCATCGGTGGCAATACCGGCCAGGAAGTTGCTGCCCACCTGGGCCCGCCCCTCCAGGATCATCTGGAGATTAAATTCGCGGCTGTAATCACCGCTGACCAGATAACCCATGGGCATTCCCATGGTCACGGTCCGATGACCGTTGCAGAACTGACGGTCGTCATAAAGCTTGAACAAAGCGCCCATGGAATGGTCCTTGACCGTGAAGGCAATGACGATGGCCTCGGCCGTCTGAATGTGGTTGCGCAGATAGTCGTCAAAGCCGTCCTTGTGGACACATTTTCCGGAGACAGCACAGTTAAAGCAGCCGAGACAGCCGCCGTTAAACCGGTAATCCCGAAGGTTGATGATTCTGGTCTTTCGGGAGAACTGAATGCGGAAGCGGTTGATCATGGACTGAAGCTGACGATTGTCCTCCTCGCAGTCGGTGAGAATGACCACATCGCCGGGCTTTTCGGCACAGAGGCGGTCAATTTCTTCGCCGGAAAATGCCTTGTCAAGGCTGTCGGGAAGGGTCACCGGCATGTGTTTGGGCGCAGGAAGCTTTTTTGGAATGGGCTCATAGCGGTCATTTTCTACGGACCAGCAAACATAGCGAAAAAACTCTCCGGCATCATACTGTCCTTTATCGGTGAGCAGGTCGTCCATATCGGCAGACAGACCGCGAATGTATTTCATGCCCAGATCCTGACAATTGTCCTGTATATAGCGATGGGCTGTCACATCATAGAAATGCTTGGAGGTGGACAGCTGAGTAGCGAATCTGCCCTCTAAGGAAATTCCGGAAGCCTTCAGCAGCTCGATAAACCGATGAAGCTGGTAGGGGGCGATAAAGGTATATACGGGATAGGAGAACAGCAGCAGATCAGCTTTTTCGATGGCCTTTGCAGCCGGTGAGAAATCCTGGGACAGAGCCTTGACTTTCTGCCCCACATTGAGGATTTCAAAAGTATGCTCCGGGTGAATTTTCTCCAGATAATGAATAGTCTGTAGGGTGATGCTGTAATTGCCCTTGGGGCTGCCGTTTAGAACAAGTATATGCATGGGATACCTCCGTGGTCGTGTACCGTTTGAGTTGTCTTTTTTCATTGTAATGGAACTTATCGGTTTCGTCAATGATTAGGAGAAATAATTGGATTGTCTGAATATGGGTTTTTTCTGTGAAAAATAGAAAAATAGGAGTTGACATAAATACAATGTAATGTTAAAATAACTCGAAAATTGAATCGCCGAGATAGAGGCGCGGGATTCATCAGTACTTTTCGATAAGGGCAGGCAGCCGTCGGGGAGGAAAGGGGAGACCGCCGAAGGGTGAGAGAGTGCCTGCTCTCTCATTGCTGGGTCGTCAGAGAATATCTGCCGGACTGTCACAGAAGCTTGTGAAGTGCTATCGATGAGTGTTCGGAAACAGATTTATTCCGCATATCCATGGATCGCTTGCCGAGCGGTCCAATTTTTTATGTAAAACCGTACGGCGGATGCAGAGAGGCCGTGTTTACACGAGCCGAGCCGCATACATCGGACGGTCTAGCCCGAATGAGTAAGTAGGGCGACAGCCCGGATTACGAATTTGGGCGTCGATTGCGGGAGTGCGACAGCACGAAGCAATCGTTTACATTCGCTTGTGTGTAGACGCACGAAGCGAACAATCTTTACCAAAACATTTTAAATTTATCCAAGAAAAGGAAGGAAAAGAAGATGAAGAAAGTATTAGCAGCTATTTTATCCCTGATTATGGTGCTGTCTCTGGCAGCATGCGGTGCACCCGCAGCTAACCCTACCGAGGCGCCTACCCAGGCTCCCGCAAATGTTACCGGCGTTGAGGACGGCGTTCTCACCGTAGGTATGGAGTGTGCGTATGCTCCCTACAACTGGACCCAGATGGATGATTCCAACGGCGCAGTTCCGATCTCCAACGTGCCCGGTGCTTACGCAAACGGCTACGATGTTATGATCGCAAAGAAGATCTGCGAGGCCAACGGCTGGCAGCTGGAAATCGTTTCCAGCGCGTGGGATTCTCTGGTACCTGCCGTTCAGTCCGGTATGATCGATGCCAACATCGCAGGTCAGTCCATGACCGCTGACCGTATGGCAGAGGTTGACATGGCAGGCCCCTACTACTACGCAACCATCGTATGTGTGACCACCAAGGACAGCCAGTATGCAAATGCTAAGTCCATCGCTGATCTGGCAGGTGGAAAGTGTACCGCACAGTCCGGTACCATCTGGTATGATTCCTGTCTGCCTCAGATCGAGGGCGCAGTGCTGCAGTCTCCCGCGGAGACCGCTCCCGCCATGCTGATGGCTCTGGAGACCAAGACCGTTGACTTTATCTGCACCGATATGCCTACCGCTATGGGCGCTGTGGCAAAGAACGATAACCTGGTTATCCTGAACTTCTCCGGCACCGACGGTGATTTCCAGTTTGATTCCGAGCAGGAGCGCGCTGAGAACGTAAACATCGGTATGTCCGTAAAGAAGGGCAACACTACTCTGCTTGACGCCATGAACAAGGTTTTAGGTGCAATGACTGAGGCGGATTTCAACAAGCTGATGGACGAGGCGATCGCTATCCAGCCTGAGATCTAAAAAGGAGTAACCCATGGATAAATTGATCCAATTATTTCGGGATATGGGCCGCCTCTGGGGCGCTTACGGAAGTGCATACCTTGGCGGTGTGAAGAGTACCCTGATCCTGGCGTTTGTTGCAACGGTGATTGGCTGTGTGATCGGACTGATCTGCGGTATTCTCAATACCATCCCTTACGCAAAGCATGATCCCTTTCCCAAAAAGATTATTCTGAAGGTGATCCGCGGTATTGTCCGCGCCTATGTGGAGATCTTCCGCGGTACCCCCATGGTGCTGCAGGCGGTGTTTATCTACTATGGTCTGCCCTATTTCTCCGGAAATACCATGCGGTTTGAGAGCCTTTGGGCAGCATCCATTCTGGTGGTTTCCATCAATACCGGTGCATATATGGCAGAGTCTGTCCGCGGCGGTATTATTTCCATCGATCCCGGCCAGACCGAGGGTGCAAAGGCCATCGGTATGAACCATTTCCAGACCATGACTTCCGTCATTCTGCCTCAGGCCCTGAGAAACATCATGCCTCAGATCGGAAATAACTTTATCATTAATGTAAAAGATACTTCCGTTATGTTTATTATCGGTTTCACCGAGTTTTTCGCATTCCATCGCTATATTACCGGTGTGAATAACATGTATTTCCCCTCCGCAGCCATCGAGATGATTGGCTACCTGTTTATGACCCTGCTGGCATCCTTTATTCTGCGCTGGGTTGAGAAACGGATGGATGGAAGTGACAGTTACGAGCTGGTGCAGGGCGATCAGCTGACCATGGCAGCGGGAACCTACAGCCACCCCGGAAATCCCTTCGACGAGCAGAGCAGGGAGAAGCGGGAGGTGTTGAAGCAGTCTCTGAAGAACCGCAATTTTAATACGAGAGGAGAGCGCTGAGATGGGAGAGATGATTTTACAGGTTAAGCACCTTTCCAAGGCGTTTGGTACCAATCAGGTTCTGAGGGACATCGATTTTCAGGTAAACAAGGGTGATGTGACCAGTATCATTGGTGCATCCGGTTCCGGAAAATCCACCTTGCTTCGCTGTATCAACCTGTTGGAGACACCTACGGGTGGAGAAATCCTCTATCATGGAAACAATGTAGTAGGACGCGGTGTCAATGCCGCAGAGTACCGTTCCCACGTGGGCATGGTATTCCAGTCCTTCAACCTGTTCAATAACATGCCTGTTCTGGAAAACTGTATGGTAGGCCAGATCAAGGTGCTGAAAAGGAGCAAGGAAGAGG
>JAFOFP010000267.1 GCA_017387285.1 Lachnospiraceae bacterium | reverse complement strand
TCACCTTTGTCTGGAGCTTTGATTTCATGGGTGTGACCGTCACCAGCGTGGATACGTTTGTGGATCTGTCCAACATCTACATCACAGATATCGCCAAGCTGGAAGCCATGCTCCCCTGCTTCTATAATCTGGAACAGGTGGACATGATCAATTGCGGCATTAAAAACGATGATATGGACGCACTCTACAAGCGCCACCGTGACACCAAGTTTGTCTGGCAGGTGAATGTCAGCGGTGTGCGGGTGCGCACGGATGCCAAATTCTTCATGCCCTACAAGCACGGAATCAAGCGGATCGGCAGCGTCTGGGAGCTTCGATACTGCCACGAAATGGAATGCATCGATCTCGGACACTTCGGTGTGCAGTCTTTTGAATTTGTGGAGGAGATGCCCAAGCTCCGCTTCCTTCTGGTGCTGGATTGCTATGTGCATGACCTCTCCAATATTTCCAACTGCACCAGCCTTGAGTTTTTAGAGGTGGCTCAGACACCACTCTATGACTATTGGCCGCTGATCAATCTGACAAATCTAACAGACCTGAATATCTCCGCAACTCCATATAGCCAGAATGTACACCGTTGTGTTGGCCTGAACGATATCACGCCCCTGTATCAGCTGACATTCCTAGACCGTCTGTGGTTCAACCGCAACTATCTGGATGACTCCCAGCGCAACTATGTGTACGGCTCTCTGCCCGACACAGTCGTGACCCTCCAAACCGGCGGCTGCACCATCTGCGGCTGGCGATACAGCCCTAACTACTACGAGCATCGCGATATTCTCGGTATGTGGTACATGGTTCATTGATTCAAACAGCCTGTGGCCAAATGGTCATAGGCTGTTTTCTTTTCCTCTCTTTTCTTTAAAAAAGGCTTGTCATTATCCATCCTTTCCGTTATAATAGATGCAATCATCTTATTATAGCATTCAGGAGTAACTTCCCATGATCAAGAAAAAACTCGTCGCGCTGTGCGTCCTTACCGTCTTACTGATCGGACTCATCACCACAGTGGTCGTACTGCACACCACCCGCGCCAACGAAGCAGAACAGCTTCGGATTTTTAACGAGACATATCTCCTGATCGATGGCAAGGAATATCGCCGTGATTCTTCCCGGCTCGATCTTTCCGGCCAGCAGATCACAGAACTTGATAAGCTTTCGGAGCTGACCGGGCTGACGCAGCTGGACCTGCGTGATACCGGCATCACGATTGAACAGTATGACCGGCTCCGCGCTGCTCTGCCCAACTGTGAAATTCTCTGGTCTGTGCCTTTTCAGGGTGGTTTCTACGAAAACACCGTGCAAGAGCTGACTTTGAAATCCCTGTCCCAGGGTGATCTGGCCGCATTTGCATACATGCCAAATCTTACCGGCATCGCTGCCGATGATTGTCAGGATTATGATGAGCTGTTTGCGCTGATGGAGCAGTATCCCAGCATTCCCATCACCTACAGCGTTCCCATCGGCGAACTCTCCATCCCTTACACACAGGAAGAGATTACCGTTGTTGATGCAGATGTTTCCGAGCTGCTGATGCGGCTCCCCCTGCTGTCCAAGGTCCACACGGTCACCTTTAGCGGCACGATTCCACACAATGAGCATATGATCATGCTCAAGGAGAAGTTCCCCAACATCACCTTCCTCTGGAACTTTACGGTGTGCGGTGTTCAGACCAACTCCATGGCGGAATTCCTGGATCTTTCCGGCATCCAGATGGGTACCATGGAAGAGCTGGAGGCAGCACTCCCCTGCTTCTATCAGCTGGCCAAGGTGGATATGGTCGACTGCGGTTTCTCCGATGTGCAGATGGATGAACTGAATAAGCGCCATCCGGAGACCCGTTTTGTGTGGGAAGTCCTCGTCAGCGGTAAGAAGTTTAGAACCGATATCCGCTACTTCATGCCCACCAAGTACAAGATGCGCAATCTTACGAAACTACACACGCTCAAATACTGTAGAGATATTGAGGTTATTGATATCGGTCACTACGGACTCAGCGATATCTCCTTCATTGAAGATCTGCCCAAGCTGCGGTGTTTGCTGATTTTGGACTGCCCTGTTCGTGATATCTCCAGCATCGCCGCCTGCACCAGTCTGGAATTTTTGGAGGTTGCTCAGACACCCATTACGGAGTACTGGCTGTTTACAAACCTGACAAATCTGAAAGACCTGAACATGTCCTGTACACCCTATAATAGCGTCACACACAGAGCATCGGGTCTCAATGATTATTCTATGTTGTACCAGTTTACCTTCCTGGACCGTCTGTGGTTCTGCCGCACCTTTATACCGAAAGCAGAACGCCCACAGATTCATGAAGCCTTAGCTGATACGATCGTTATGCTGGATATCAGCGAATGTACCGGCTTTGGCTGGCGTTTCAGTCCCCGCTATTTTGAACACCGTGACATTATGGGTATGTTCTATATGGCCTACTAAGAGACAAATTCCTCCATGCACAAATGCATGGAGGAATTTTCTGTTTGAAATTCTTGATATCGGCAACCTCAGGCTATATAATAAGAAAAAACTTCTAAGGGAGGTGCTCTATGACACGCAACAAATTCCTTTATTATGCTTTGGTTTGCGTATTGGTTGTGACCCTGCTCATCAGCGGCACGAAGGTTGCAGAATATGTCATCGACGGCCTGCAGCAGAAGGAGGTATATGATGAGCTGGCAGCTTTGGTCGAGCAATCCCGCACCGAAACTTTACCCCCTCCTGCAGACAACGCTCCGGATGCCATCATACCCGAAGCTTCCACCGAACCGGCCG
>JAFOFP010000005.1 GCA_017387285.1 Lachnospiraceae bacterium | reverse complement strand
AGTGGGACCGATTTTGGCAGTGCTTGTACTGGGCATGATCTTTAATCCCAATGACAGCCTTTATGTGCCTCCTGTTTTGCCTGAGATCGGCAGCTCCGTGGAGCTGTGGGAGTTGTTCGCTGAAGGCCTCCCTACATATATTCATGAGATCGCTGTCTCCTTGCTGCCGATTGTTGTGTTTTTCGGCATTTTCCAGATCATTATGCTGAAGATTCCGGCACGTCAGTTAAAAAAGATCATCGTGGGTCTGGTTTATACCTACATCGGTCTGGTGCTTTTCCTGACCGGAGCCAATGTGGGATTTATGCCGGCAGGAAATTATCTTGGACAGGTGATCGCAGGCCTTCCGATTTACTGGATCATTATTCCCATTGGTATGCTGATGGGTTACTTCATTGTAAAGGCTGAGCCTGCAGTTTATGTGCTCAATAAGCAGGTAGAGCAGATGACCGACGGCGGTGTGTCCGCATCTGCCATGGGAAGTGCATTGTCTATCGGTGTGGCGGTGTCCATAGGACTGGCCATGATCCGTGTGGTTACGGGCATATCGATATTGTGGTTTTTGATCCCCGGTTATGCGATCTCACTGATCATCTCGTTCATCGTGCCGAAGATGTATACGGCCATCGCATTTGACTCCGGCGGTGTGGCATCCGGCCCCATGACTGCCACATTCCTGCTGCCTTTTGCCCAGGGGGCATGTATTGCGGTAGGGGGAAATATCGTTACCGATGCCTTCGGTGTGGTTGCCATGGTAGCCATGACCCCTCTGATCACGGTTCAGACCATGGGGCTGGTGGCTCAGATCAAGAAAGCCAGAGCCGGAAAGACCATTGTGGTTGCGGAACTTACTGAGGCAGAGAAGGCCCTTGCCCTGTTTGATGATGATGCCATCATTGAGTTGTAAGGCCGGAAAGGAGACTGCATGAGCGAGTTATATTGGATGGTAAATATTGTCAACGGAAGCCGGGCGCAGAAATTCACGAAACTCTATCGTGAATGTGGAGTCTCTCTGGTGATGGAGACGTCGGGAGAGGGAACGGCAGTCAGTGATATATTGAGTATTTTTGGGTTGGAAGCCACAGAGAAAAAGATCCTGCTTTCTGTGGTGACCGGTGAGAAATGGAAGGAAGTGAAGCATAAGCTTCGCAGACAGATACAGATCGAAATTCCGGGCAGAGGGATCGCATTTATTGTTCCCTTGTCAAGCATTGGCGGAAAGAAAGCATTAATGTATTTCACGGACGGTCAGGATTACGTGAAGGGAGAGGAGTCCACATTGAAGGGTACAGAGTATGAACTGTTGATGGTAATTGCCAATCAGGGATATAGTGATGTGATCATGGATGCTGCCAGAGGGGAGAATGCCCGCGGCGGTACGGTCATTCATGCCAAGGGAACCGGTGTACAGCAGGCGGAGAAGTTCCTGGGCGTGACCTTGGCGGAGGAGAAGGAGATCCTGTTGATCGTAGCCAAACAAGCAGACAAAAACGGCATCATGAAAGCCATCATGGAAAAGGCAGGGCTGGACAGCAAGGCCCGTGCCATCGTGTTCTCTCTGCCGGTCACCGATACCGCAGGTATGCGTCTGCTGGACGATGACGACGAGGATTGATAAGCGTAGGTGAAGACCGATGGAGAACGTGTGGGACAACGGTTTGTCCGACGCAAAGGGATAAAGGAGATGAATGCGGATGAATACAGCCGAGCTTCTTGATGAATTGCAGAAAAAGGCTTTGGTCGACGAATCCGTGCGTCAGCGTCTGTTGGCCACCCGCTCGGAGAAATATCCGGAGGAGGCCTT
>JAFOFP010000037.1 GCA_017387285.1 Lachnospiraceae bacterium | reverse complement strand
TACCATGATGGTAAAGGACCATCGCACACCGGAAAATATCTGGGTGACATAGCCCTTGAACTGCTTATCGCGGGTTTTATTATAAATCGCACCGGTCAACAGACCCAGAATAATGCCGCCGAATACACTCATATCCATGACCTGCATCCCCAATGTATTGGCCTGGCCGGTTCCAAACAGGCCTACCAGCGGATCCGGCTGAGCCAGCATATTCATCTGGGTCAGGGTCACATTGCTGGACTTTAAGAAAATCAAATAGGACATCAGGGCGATCATGGCAGCCTGCTGCTTATCCTTCTTCGCCATCACCGATGCAATGCCCACACAGAAAAATACGCTGAGGTTATTGATGATGATCATCACCCCTTCATAGATCAGCTTGCCGATCAGGGCAATGACAGGGGTTTTCAGCACAGGGACCAGCTTCTGCAGTTCACTGCTGGTCAGGATTGCACCCAGAACAAGGATCATTCCGGCTGCCGCAATGTAAGTCAGGGGTGACAGCATGGCCTTGGAAAACTTTTCCAACGCATTGGTGATTTTTTGCTTCATTTCGTACTCTCTCTCTTCCTATTTTTGGCGATGAAGGCTAGGCTGGAAATCCTTTGTTTTCCATGCCTTTCGACACCAACTTTATCGAAAACCAAATTCTTTGTCAAGACATTTTTGCGCTTACTGATACAATGGGGTAATCTCCGTTCCGTCGTAGAAAAAGGTTAGCATTTCCTCGGCAGACACACCCAGCTGTCCCAGCGCGTTGGCTCCGTTTTGACTCATGCCCACTCCGTGGCCGCACCCGCCGCCGTATAAGGTATATCCAATCAGCTTTTCTTCCGAATGTACCGGCTCCAGGCAAAAATAGGCGCTGGGCAGATTCGCCCAGTTGGTGATCACATCGCCGTTCATCCGGTGATACCGGTAACGGTGATCCCCCAGCACCTCACGGATGGCACTCTGCAGCAAAAGTCTCACCGTAGCCTGGCTTCCGGTGATCTCCACCACCGAGGCCACACCTCCGGCTCCACGCTCGATCACTTCAATTTTCTCGACCATTCCCACGGTGACAGCGCCTTCTCTCCATGAACCGTCCCTCTGTTTCGTCAGGACGCGATTTTTCAGCGACGGGCTGATGCCGGCCAGACGCCGGTTGATCCCCACAGTCAATTCCTCCAGCGAGATGGTCGTATTCCAGCGATACCAGCCATAGGCAATCTCATAATCATTCAGCAAGCGATCTTTGATAAAAGCGCTGAATGTCTCTTCCTCCCGCACATTTTCTGTCGGTTCTGCCCCGGATAACCGCTTTGAAGTCAAATGAGGGGATTTGGCAGGGTCTTCTCCCCACAGTGCCAAATCGGAAGTATAGCCGCAGGAAGTAGAAAAATAATATGTGGTGACGATCTCCCCGCCTCTGGTCAGCACCTTGCCGTAGGTTTCTCTCACCGCACGGGTGGTATTCTCCGTTCCGGCGACGTAATTGTACACCTGATAATTCACCGTGTCATCCACATGGGCACCGATATCCCGGTACCGGGTAGAACTGATTTGGTTGACCGCATAGCCTCTGGCACAGATGGCCTGAGCCTTCAATGCTTCCACATGGTAATCCACCGGCATCTCTGCCGGAACCACATGGCAGAGATAATCCTCCACCGTCGTCTCATTGATCACATAAAAACCACCGTTCTGATACAGAAGTTCCAGCTTCCCCGGATAGGTGGGATGCCCGAAGGTACGGGTGAGAGAAGTCACTGTAAGCTGACCGCAATCAGCCTCCACATAGATACGCTGCCCTTCTTCTGGCTTTCCGGTCGGAATCCCCGACACGCCCTCCGATGTCACCGAGACCATCTCTCCGGCAGCGTACATCACCCTCTGCCCACCCATCGTCACATAGAAATTTGAGGGGGAGGTCACCGTCACCTGATCATGACGCATCACCGCTCCGCTGCCCTCCGACAACAGAACACGGATGGTTCTGGCATCAGGGCTCTGCCTGATCAGTACCGCACAGATTTCCCCATCTGCAACCAATACATCGTAAAGATCATACCCGATAACAATGTCCGAAACCGATTTCTGGGCAGTCTTTCCATAAGTCTGATAAACCCGCAGTTCCTCAGAAAACGGAACCTTTCCATAACCCTCCAGCTCCGCCCCTTCACCGGTCACTGCGATGATCCGGCTGTTCAGACGGTCATTTTTCCGCCGGATCACCTTCAATTTCCCGTTTTCCAGTCCCAGATCGATGATCTGGTCCGGATAAAGCTCAACTGTCTCCTCCAGGGAAAAGCTTCTGGGATAGCCGGAAAAGAAAACCGTGAGGCTGTCTTTGTCCGCTTGTTCCACCAGCATATTTTTATAAATCACCTGATTGCTGATCACTTCCCGGACAAGAATGATCTCCTGCCCTCTGACCCAGGTACTCACCTGTCGATCCATATATGTATCCATGGAGAAACCGCCAAAGGAATATTCACCGCTCTGGGTGACTACTCTCCATGGCTCTATTCCCTCCAGATTAGCCGCCGTTCCGTAGACGGACAATTCTGTGGTTTTTACTGCATCTTTTCCGAATCGTTCCCACACTTCGGAGAGAAACTCCATCCACAATTGGGGGGACACTTGCTTTGCCTGCCAACGGTCGGGCTCCTGCCAGATGCCCAGATGATCGGCCATCACCTTTAACATTTCCAGCGTCAGCGCACCGGCAGCGGTTTTTGCGGTCGCTGAGGTCAGCTGTCCGCTCAGCATCCCCCGATCATACAGATAATCCATATAGGGCACATACCAGTTTCCCCGGTCTCCCACCGGGAATCGACTGTCGGGATTTTCCTCGATAACCGCCTTATCCTCCAGCATCAGTGCCAATTCTCTGGACGCCCTGGCTACGGTGACACCGATCTCCTCCTCCCGATTCACCCAAAGGCAAAGTCCTATGAGCAGGATGATCATTAACACCAATGCTGTGATCAATAGTCCGTTATTCCTTTTCATCCCCCGCTCCTTTCTTCTGACACTGTATTTACGCCGCCATTCGCTGCAGTCTTTTCAAACTATGTACAAGATATAGGAAATATGCCACACCCACAAAAACACAATGCCCCCGCCAGCACCTAAGCTGCGGAGGCTTTCACTCCTGTCGGAGTCCTATGTACCGAAAGACAAGCCTGCATTTTGACTCCTAGCATCAGCTAGGTGGGTAACCGCAGTCGCCGCTTCTGCCTTCCACTGAACGAAAATGAGGCCTGACATCCGCACGACAATGTAGGAATCCCGTAGGTCGAATTTGTAGGTTCAAAATAGACAGGTGATCGTCTCCCGGATCAGCTTCATCAGCTGATACCTGTATTATACATGACTGCCCCCTTGCTGACAAGGGGGCAATTTTTACAAATTTATTACATTAATTCCATTATTTGACCGTTGCAATTTTCTGTCTGTATATCTTTCGCAAAAAGAATGCACTGGTTCCGATGCTGGCCAACTCCGCAATGGGAAATGCCAGCCACACCAGACCCAAATTTCCGGTAAGGGAAAAGAGCCATGCTACCGGCACCAGAATCAGCAGCTGTCTGGCCACAGACACGATCATACTGTAGACGCCGTTGCCCAGGGCCTGAAACACCGAACCGGCCACCACACAGATCCCGGCAAACACATAGCTCAGCGAAATCCGTCGAAGTGCAGGCACACCGATCTCCAACATATGATCGGAGGCATTGAACAAGGTCAGAAGCTTATCCGGAATCATCTGGAATACAGCCATGCACAGCAGCATAATCCCCACCGCGTAAACCATGGCCGCTTTGATGGACTGAATCATCCTCTCCCGATTTCTTGCCCCGTAATTATAGCCTAAGATAGGAACTAATGCATTGTTCATGCCGAATATGGGCATAAATGCAAAACTCTGCAGTTTGAAGTATACGCCAAACACAGTTGTCGCTGTGGAGGAAAATCCCATGAGTATCTTATTCATCAAAAAGGTCATCACCGATCCCACCGAAGCCATGATGATGGATGGAATACCGATGGAGAGGATCCGCCGGATCACATCAAACTGCACGCGAAATCCCTTGTAATTTAACCGAACATCCGGATTTAACTTAGCATTCAGAATCAATCCAAGTATCGCACCGGATACCTGCCCAATGACGGTAGCCCAGGCTGCGCCGGCAATACCCATGGCCGGCAATCCGAACCATCCGAAAATCAGGATCGGATCCAGAATAATATTGATGACGGCTCAGCTCCCCTGGGTGATCATACTGTAAACAGTGCGGCCGGTGGCCATCAGCAAGCGCTCACTGCCGATCTGGATAAAATGTCCCAGCGAACAGAACACGCAGATCCGCAGATAAGTATTTCCGTACTCAATGATCTGTGGGATATCGGTCTGAGCCCGCATAAATGCATTGATTCCCACCAGACCCACCATCACAAACAGCACATAGACCAAACATTCCAGAAACATGCCGTGAAGGGCAACCTGATTGGCTTTCTCCGGCTGTTTTTCCCCCAAATGCTTGGACAGCCATGCGTTGACGCCAACGCCTACACCCACAGCCACGGAAATCATAATATTTTGAAAAGGGAATGCCAATGAGACAGCGGTCAGCGCATACTCTTCGATTTGGGACACATAAATACTGTCTACTATATTGTATAAGGCCTGAATCATCATGGACAACATCATAGGGGCTGCCATGGTGATCAGCAGCTTGTTGACCGGCATGATGCCCATTTTATTCTCAGCCGCTGCTTCAGGCTTCATCTTTGTCTGATTTTCCATATTTCACTCCTGAATAAACCGATTACTGCTCCTCATTTTCCATCAGCGTAAGAAACGCTCTGGTCAGTGATCGGGATAAATTGGAAAAAACAGCAGTCTGAATCACCATATCGCGAACACCCTCATCGCCCTCCACCGGCATGATCTTCTTTGCATCGATCAACTCGATCAGCAGCCCAAAGGTCTTTTTCTGGTTCTCTACGAAGGTCTGATAGGTGAGACGTACCTGCTCCTCCTCCATCTCGACGGGCAGCAGTTTACGGATCATGTCCATACTCATGGTCTGCTTTAACGTACATACCATCACAAGGTAAGCCAGATGCACTCTCGTATAGCGCTTTTTTACCGGTGCAGGAACGATCTTCATCTTAACATAATTATTGATCATGGCCGGTGTCACCACATTATCCGCCTGCTTATCCGCCTCAAACATGGTCAGGTACTGATTGACCAATATGGTCACCTGATCCATATAAAGCTCAAGTCCCGGGAAATCCTTCCACTCCGGAAGGCGGTATCCCTCCATATTGCTTCTCCACTCCTGAAACAGTGCATTGATCTGCCGATTATCATCCTTCATCTCATTACCTCTATTATTAACAAGAATGTTCATAGTTTATCATAAAATACAATATTTGTCCACAACTCATTTATTAAACCAGATTTTTCCATCTTTTTACTTATTGACTTGTTATTCGACTTGATATAATATAGTATGTATTACTAGATATAGTTTTTTCATTCTCAAGATTGATTATGCCCATTAATTTATTTGGAGGTCAACAATGAACCGTATCCCCCTCGCCAAACGAACACTTCCCGATTACACCAGAGGAGAAGAGCTGTTCAATATGATCAGCCACATTACCGGAGGTGCTCTGGGTGTCGTTGCCCTGGCTTTGTGCCTCTGTGTATCGATCATCGGCCAAAATCCTTACGGTCTCCTGGGCGGGACCATCTTCAGTCTGTCCATGATCCTTTTGTACACCATGTCCAGTATTTACCACGGACTGACTCCCTGCACCGCCAAAAAAGTGTTTCAAGTCATTGACCACTGTACCATCTATCTTCTGATCGCCG
>JAFOFP010000266.1 GCA_017387285.1 Lachnospiraceae bacterium | reverse complement strand
GTTCTTCTACATGCTGACCAAGTTCAGCAATGCCACCTACTCCGGCAAGGCCACTTTCGTTGATGTGCCCGCCAACTACTGGGCATATGAAGAACTGGCTCTGGCTCAGTATCTGGGCTGGATCAAGGGCTACGGCGGCGGTGTTCTGAATCCTGATGACACCATCACCCGTGCAGAAGTTGCTGCTTCCCTGAACCGTGTTCTGGGCCGCACCGCCTGCAAGGTTAAGGATACCAAGAACTTCTCCGACAATCCCACTACCGCCTGGTACTATCAGGATATCGTGGAAGCTTCCGTTGCTCACTAAGTTCTATTGTTTATTAAAAGTCTCCCGGGAAGTATCCCGGGAGACCTTTTTATATCAATTATAATCCGATATTTGGTTATACTATTTCTTAGACAACATTTTAGGCATTGACAATCCTGATGGGTTGTAGTATAATAAAGCCCGTCTCTGAGAGATATATTCGGAGAGATGTCCGAGCGGTTTAAGGAGCTGGTCTTGAAAACCAGTGACACAGCAATGTGCCGTGGGTTCGAATCCCACTCTCTCCGCCATTCTTTCCTTCATCCAATTCGACCTTGGAGTGGTACCCAAGAGGCCGAAGGGGCTCCCCTGCTAAGGGAGTAGGCGTCTAAAAAGCGCGCGAGGGTTCAAATCCCTCCCACTCCGCCAAGCACCTGCGTAAGCAGGTGCTTTTCTTTTTCTGTTATATTGACCGAGATTCCGGCCATGCAACACTCATTTCTCTGATGTTTTATTGATAGAAATTAAATTGCGAATGTGCTATAGTAGGCTCGATTATTTTAAGTAAGGACTGAACCCAAATGACTCGTATTCTCTTTATTTGCCACGGCAATATCTGCAGAAGCCCTATGGCTGAATTTGTGATGAAAGACCTTGTGAAAAAGGCCGGACTGGAAGATCAGTTTGAGATCGCTTCCGCCGCCGTTAGCCGGGAAGAACTTGGCAACCCCGTCTATCCTCCTGCCCGGAGAATTCTCGCCCAGCACGGTATTCGCTGCGATGGTAAGACTGCACGCCAGATGAGCGCCTCCGATTATTCCAAATATGACCACCTGGTCTGTATGGATCGCTCCAATCTGCTTCGTTTGGAACGGATTATCGGCAATGATCCCGACAACAAGGTTTCCCTGCTGCTGGATCATGCCGGTATCTACCGGGACGTGGCGGATCCCTGGTACACCGGTGATTTTGAAACGACATGGAATGATGTGCTGGCCGGCTGCACTGCTTTGCTGGAAAAATTGGGATAACGTACAAGATGCACCTCCTTTTTCCGGAGGTGCATCTTGTACGTTATGGGGTGATTTCAACAACAACCGGGACATCGGGATACCAAAAATAGGAATAATGTGGTTCAATCCATACTTCTGACCCGGAAAAGTCTTTTAGCCGATATCCACTTTTCCGCATGACCGGGTGATCGATGGTTCCATCGTCACCGCCGGACCACCATATGCCGTCCGTAGATATACGGTTCCCTTCCCGGTCGTAAAACTCACCATAGACCTGCACATGGGAAATACCGTCATCCGGATGCAGGAACTCAAGCTCCCAGCACGCTCCCACCATGGCTGCAGAGACAAATTCATGGCCTTCCGGCAGATTTTCCGCAGTATTCTCTTCTAGATTCACATATGTTTTTCCGAAATCTTTCTCGAGAAAGTCAGCCCCGGTCACGACCAAACGAAAACACTCCGCATCATAAAAATAACTGCTTTCTGCCATATAGGTTGTCATGGATGGCGTATCCGCATTGCCAAAAGCGGAAATCCCGTTGCCACCCGCTGCAATTACTGTTCCGTCCTCCAGTTCCAGATAAAAATGCAGGGATCGGATCCAGCTCAGATTATCGGGATCTTCCTCGATCTGAATTCGGATATGGCTGGGATAAATACACAACTGAGACACCGAAAACCGATTTCCGTCCAAAACAAAATCCCGGTTCAGCTCGATGACCTTTCCTGTCGCTGTAAATGTGGGATCGAACGTCATCAGAAAATCGAACGACGCGATTGGTTCCCTTGATCCTGCCGCGTCCCACTGCTGATTGGTTGGCTCCTCATGACCGGGAGTAACCGGAACCTCCATAACATCCACACAGAGGCGCATCTGCGACAGCACATCTGTATCACCGAAGTCAGCAAGGATATGACGCATTTCTCCCATGGACACTCGTTCATTGCCATAGACACTTGCCACTTTCGCAGGCTCTCCACTCTCCGCATCCAGCAGATCCGGCCGGGCAACCAAATAATTGTACCGATCTGAGCTGACCGTATAGAATACATTCACCTGCTTCTGATCTACAATCACGTGCTCCACCCGGACTGTGATTCCGTTTTGTGTCTCTTCCAGACCCATGGGCTGTACATAGTCATGCTCTACAGCCTTCTGTAAGGATGGTGAGAACATGACTGTTTCCGTCAGCTTATCCAAAAACGG
>JAFOFP010000265.1 GCA_017387285.1 Lachnospiraceae bacterium | reverse complement strand
ATTCAAAGCCTGTCATGGGATGATCGGAAACCGCGTATCCCAGAGAAGTGGCCTTGCCGCCATGACGGTGGGTATCGGTGAAGAGGTAATAATATTTGCCACCGATCTTTTTTACGGAACTGCCTTCGTGGAATTCATGCTCCGCCACACTCAGAGGTTGCGTGATGGTATCCGGATCAATTTCGGTCATGTTCTCTTTCAACTTTGCCACACGGACACCGTCAAACTGCCCCCAGTAAAGATAGGCCTGATCATCGTCATCGATAAATACGGCGGGGTCGATCATGGTAACGTGCTCAATGGGACCGATATCTTCAAAGGGGCCGTAAGGAGTTTGGGATTGAGCAACACCGTTGCGGCCACCGGGCAGGCAGTAATATAAATAATAGATGCCGTTGCGGTAGGCGCAGTCCGGAGCATAAAGAGTCGTGTGTCCCGGAGCCCAGGTGACCTGGCGTATATGAAAGGCCACACCGTGATCAACCCAGTTCACCAGATCAGCTGAGGAATATACATGATATTCGCCGCTGCAGTAGGTATTGCGCCCTGCAATATCAAAAGAACCATACAGATAGATACGCCCGTCATCCCAGACGTGGGCTTCCGCATCCGGCACGAAAATATCGGGATTCAAGATGGGGTTCATCATACGCTGTTTCATAAGCATCCTCCTTTTTTGATCTATTGTAACACACCATTGCATCGGAGTAAACTTTTTAAGTGGGGTACTTGCTTGTTGGAGCAGTGGAGTAAAAAAGCCTGACCTTGCGGTCAAGCTTTTTTACTTACGAGGAACAGTGTACCATCATTACCCGGGAGGCTCAGCACGCCGTTTTCAACCGGCGGGCCGTAAATGGTTTCGACAATGGCGTAACCATCGTCCAGCGTGATATTGGCGCAGAGGGGACGGTTACTGTAATTGATGGCGAAGATATAGGCGCGGTGATCATCAATGGGATGCTCCGTCAGGCGGATCTGAGGATGGTCACTGTCGCAAAGACGATTGATGTTTGCGGCCTTAGCCAGCTCTCTGTATAGGAGATGATAGGGAGGGACGTTGTCTTCGCAGAAGGCTCCGGCGGTTGCGGACAAATGCCGCTCCAACGGTAGTGTCAGCAGATACACATATCCTTTCCCAAGGGCATGGCGGAAGAATACAGGGGCACCGCTGTCGCATTTTGCGAGAACTTCCCCATCGTACTGTTCCGGTTGGTAGAAGAACTGGGATTTGATGGGAAGCTGCTGACCTTCAAACAAGACGGAAACTTCCTTATTGATCTGCTTCCGGTATTCCATTTCCACGCCGGTGAACTGGGGCAGCTGACGGAAAAGGCCGTTGTCCAGAGAAAGGTACAAAATCGCGCCATCCCGGACTTTGTCCAGAAGTTCATCCAGCCGCTGTTTGGTGATGGTTTTGTGGTGGGTCAGGCCGGTAAGGATATAGAGTTTCGCATCGGGGATGGGATCAAGGGCATAAGTAAAGCGAACATCCATATTTGCCTGCTTGGCCAGCATATAAGTGCTGCGCAGGATCTCGTTGAGCAGTCCGGCGGTTTCCGGCAACTCCCGAGGGACGATGACACAGGCATCTGTCCGGTGAGGCGGCAGCCGTTTTCCGGGGAGCCGATTTAAAAGCTCGGTGAATTTTCTGTTTT
>JAFOFP010000264.1 GCA_017387285.1 Lachnospiraceae bacterium | reverse complement strand
CATTGGCCGGCAATGGAGGTGGTAATGCCCTGCTCGATTTTTTCTAACTGGTCAGAATAGGTCAATACAGTTGAGTCGGAATGACTGTGGGAGTCGATAAAACCGGGAGTTACGGTCAGCCCGGTGGCATCGATCTCCGCTTTCGCAATGGATAAGCCTCTGCCGATCCGGACGATTTTTCCGCCCTGAATGGCAATATCAGCTCGGTACGATGGCATTCCGGTTCCGTCCACAATGAAGCCGTTTTTGATGATCAGATCGTACATAGGTATACTCCTTTTCGCCTTGGGTATATTCCGGTTCCCGGCTATGAATGGTCGGGTTGTTTTTCTTTGAAGACAGCAGGATTACCCAAAAGCTGTCCATATCACTAGTTTAATGGTGTTGCTATCCGATGTCAACAGCAGAATTAATCTGCGATCTGCATCCCGGTGTGGTCCAGATGATAACTGTCTCGAATAATCAACTCTGAAATGGGGACGATCTGGTAACCTTGCTCCAACAACCCACAGATCACTCGCTCCAGTGCCTGGGGCGTGTATTTGGCACCGTTGTGCATAAGGATAATGGAGCCGTTTTTCAGATTTTTATGGCTGCAGACGGTTTTCACAATGGAGTCCGCACCGTAATCTTTCCAATCTAGGCTGTCTACGTCCCATTGGACGGTGAAGTATCCAACATCCTGTGCGGTGGTGATCACCTCATTATCGTAATCTCCGTAGGGTGGCCGGAACAGATCCATCTCGATCCCTGTCAGTTCTTTCACCTTGTCATGGACTGTTTGCAGCTCTTGTTTGATCTCTGAGACGGACAGTTTGCTCATCTCCTTGTGACTGAGGGAATGATTGCCCAGATCATGGCCCTGTTCGGCGATATATTTCACATCCTCCGGGTATTTATTCACCCATCCTCCGGTCATGAAAAAGGTGACTTTTATGTTGTATTTTGCCAAAATATCCATGAGGATCATGGTATCCTCGTTACCCCAGGCGGCGTCGAAGGACAGAGCGACCTTTTTCTCGTCGGTTTTCACGCAATAGATGGGAAGCTGCCGGTCACCGACTTTGTGGTTGCGGGAAGTCCTTTGCGCATCGGTGACGTCTGATTGGGCGCTGTTGGAGATGTGATGTTCAGAGGGCGTGGAGTTTGCGGTGACTGCGCTGCCGATCTTTCCGGAGGATTCCAGTGTGGCCTCTGTCAGCATCAGGCCGCCTACCGCCACGATCAGTGCAGAAACCCAGATGATGCCGCATTCAATGATGACTCGGTAGGGCAGGCGAACCGGACGATCAGAGTGGTCAGAGCGGACCGGCCTGGCTGTAATGGATTGGGGAGCCGTTGGGCGATTAAGGGGGAATTTCATCGGGAGACCTCAGCGATGTGGTTATGAAAGTATATGCGGTTAGATTGGAAAAAAGTATTGAAAAAATGATTGTTCTATGGCATCATGTAGATGTTAAAACGGATGCATAATTGATTTTGGAGGGTAAACATTGAACTATCAATTTGTATTGCTTGATGTTGATGGTACCATATTGGATTTCAATGCCTGTGAGGCCCAGGCCTTCAAGCGGGCCTTTGAGCAGTTCGGGTATCACTGGACAGAGGAAATCTACCACCGCTATCACGAGATCAATGCCATGGTCTGGGAGATCCATGAACGGGGAGAAAAGTCCAGAGACGATATCCTCATTCTGCGTTTTTCCTTGCTGTTTGAGGAGTATGGGATCGACGGTGATCCGGTGGCGTTCGAGGATCGCTATCGGGGGAATCTGGCAGATTATGCATTTTTTGAGCCGGGAGCAGAAGTATTCCTCCAAAAGCTGAAGGATAGTCCGGCCAAAGCCTATATTGTGACCAACGGTGTACTGGAGACGCAGGAAAAACGTCTTGAGATGTCCGGGATCAATAAGTATGTGGACGGTGTGTTTATCTCTGAAGAGATCGGCTGGCAGAAGCCCACGATCCAGTATTTTGAGCACTGTTTCGCTCATATTCCCGGATTTGACCGGGAGAAAGCCATCATTGTGGGTGACTCCCTCAGTGCAGATATTCAGGGCGGGATCAATGCAGGGATCACTACCTGCTGGTACAATCCGGAAGGTAAGCATGACCGCGGAATGAAGATCGATCATGAGGTAAGGACATTGGCAGAGGTGTGGGACATATTGGTCGGATAGGCCGGATTGAGTAAAAAACAGACAGAAATTAGGAGCGTAGGATATGAGAGCAGACGAGAGAAGATTGGAGATCGTAAGAAAAGGATTTGAGGAGACCTTCGGCGCAGGCAGAGAGCTGATGTATTTCTCCGCACCGGGGCGTACAGAGATCGGGGGAAATCACACCGATCACCAGCAGGGGCGTGTTCTGGCGGCAGCAGTAAACTTAGATATGCTGGCGGCAGTAGCTTTTAACGACGACGGAGTGATCCGCATGCAGTCTGAGGGATTTCGGCTGTGTGAGGTGGCGCTGAAGGATCTGTCGGTGGAAGAGAGACTATACGGAACTACCCTTTCTCTGATCCGCGGTATGGCGGCAGAACTTCAGAAGCGGGGAGCAAAGCTGCGGGGCTTTGACGCCTATGTGATCAGCGATGTGCTCAGAGGAAGCGGTCTTTCTTCCTCGGCGGCTTACGAGGTACTGGTGGGTACCATCATCAATGAGTTAATGAATGAAGGAAAAGCCAACGCGGTGGAGATTGCCCAGATCGGTCAGATTGCCGAGAACGTATATTTCGGAAAACCCTGCGGACTGATGGATCAGATGGCTTCTTCCGTGGGCAATCTGGTGACCATCGATTTTGCCGACAAGGCGAACCCGGTTGTGGAGAAAATCGATTTTGATTTTTCAACGTCCGGCTATACCCTGTGCATCATCGATTCCGGTGCGGATCACGCAGACCTGACCGATGAGTATGCGGCGGTTCCCGGCGAACTGAAGAAGGTCTGTGCCGTATTCGGTAAGTCTGTACTCCGCGAGATTCCCGAGGAGGAGTTCATGAAGCGGATCCCCGAGGTGCGAAAAGCAGCCGGTGATCGTGCGGTGATGCGTGCATTCCATGTTTATGCGGACAATCAGAGAGTGGTAAAACAGTGCGAGGCTCTGAAAAACAACGATTTTGATACCTTCTTAACGCTGGTCCGCCAGTCCGGCGAGAGCAGTTGGATGTACCTGCAGAATGTAATCCCTGCCGGTTACAAGGAGCATCAGGAGATGGCACTGGCACTGGCACTTTGCGGAAAACTGCTGAATGGACAGGGTGCATACCGTGTTCACGGCGGTGGATTCGCCGGAACCATTCAGGCATTTGTGCCGAACCGGATGGTGGATGAGTTTGTTGAAGGAATGGAGGCTGTGCTTGGCGAGGGCAGCTGTCATTGCCTGAGTATCAGAGCAGAAGGTGGAGTGAGAGTAAAGTAAGGGATTCTAGGTAACAATTGACATTGTATGTATTGGCCGTCATTATTGGCAGATAATGGCGGCTATTTTTATGAATTCATCGCTTTTCGGTAGGAGGAAGGGGTCATCTTGACCAAATTGCGAAAAGAAGAGGTAAAGGTATTGAAAATTATTTAACTTTGAAATATAATAAAAGTGTGATTAGGAAACACTAAAACTGCTATAATAGTGTGAAGGAGTGCTTTTATGGAACGATTTATTTTGAAAAAACTGCTGGCTTGGAAAAATTCACCTTATCGCAAGCCTCTGATTTTGAAGGGTGTGCGTCAGGTGGGAAAGACTTGGATTTTGAAGGAGTTCGGCAAGCGCTACTATGAAAATACCGCTTACTTTAACTTTGATGAAAATGAGGAATATAAGCAGTTCTTTGAAACTACAAAGGATGTTGATCGTATTCTGCAGAATCTGATGCTGGCCAGTGGTCAGAAGATCGTACCGGAAAAGACGCTTATCATTTTTGACGAGGTGCAGGACTGCCCCAAGGTCATAAACTCTATGAAGTACTTTTGCGAGAACGCGCCGCAGTATCATATTGCCTGCGCCGGTTCTCTGCTGGGTATTGCTTTGGCAAAGCCTTCCTCTTTCCCTGTGGGTAAGGTCAATTTCATGCAGATTGATCCCATGACTTTTGAAGAATTCCTGCTTGCCAATGGTGATGATAATCTGTTGGCCTTCTTGGAGAGTTGGGACAATCTTGAGCCGATTCCCGATGCTTTCTTCAATCCTTTGTGTGAGAAACTGAAGATGTACTACGTCACCGGTGGTATGCCTGAATCCGTACTCATGTGGACGGAAGCCCGTGATGTTTTTGCCATGCAGGAAGTCTTGTCCAACATCATAGGCGCTTATGAGCGTGACTTTGCAAAACATCCTAATATCAGCGAATTTCCGAAAATCTCAATGATTTGGAAATCCATTCCCTCTCAGCTGGCAAGGGAGAACAAAAAATTTATCTACAAAGTTGTCAAAGAAGGAGCAAGAGCCCGCGAATACGAGGATGCTCTGCAGTGGCTGGTAGATGCCCGTTTGGTGCATAAGATCTACCGAAGCAGCGCTCCCGGTCTGCCGGTGGCAGCTTACGATGACTTGTCTGCATTTAAGATTTATCTGGTGGACTTGGGTCTGCTCCGTCGCTTGGCGCAGCTGGCACCTACGGCTTTCGGAGAGGGCAACCGCCTGTTCACCGAATTCAAGGGTGCATTGACCGAGAACTTCGTACTGCAATCCTTGTTGACTCAGTTTGAAGTGGTTCCCCGCTACTGGGCGCAGAGCAATCCTCCCTATGAGGTGGATTTCCTCATTCAGCGTGAGAATGATATTTTTCCGGTGGAAGTTAAATCCGACACCAATATTACCAGCAAGAGCCTGAAAAAATTTAAGGAGTTATTCCCGGATAAGACGAAGCTTCGCGTCCGGTTCTCGCTGGATAATTTGAAACTTGACGATGATGTGCTGAACATCCCTCTGTTTATGGCAGATGAGGCAGATCGGTTGATTGGATTGGCATTGGAAACTCGAAACAGTTAGTTTTCTGTTAAAGATAGAAAAAGGCGATACCTGGTTGTGAAAACCAAGTATCGCCAATTTTTTTATCACACTCCTGTATAGCAGCTACCTCAGCTCGATTTTCATCGCTTTTCGGTAGGCGGAAGGGGTCATCTTGACCAAATTACGAAAAGAAGAAGTAAAGGTTGACATATTTCGAAAGCCTGATTTAAAACAGGCATCGGTTACGCTAACACCTTTACGCAGTAATTCCTGACTGTGACGAATTTTCAACGAAGTCACGTAATCGGAGAGATTGGAATTAAAAAATTCCTTAAAAGATCGGGAAACATATTCTCTGCGATAAAAGAAATGATCTGCTATTTCTGCGGTTGTATTGATCGTGAGGTAGTTGTCGTCTATATATTGCTTGACTTTCAGGATATTCTGCGGGATGCTTAACACATTTTTTTTGGAAATAATGGCGTGACGATCAATCAGGCAAAGAAGCTGGGCGATCATGCTGTAGGCCAGAAGCGCAGTGTCATCCCGCTTGCCGGACAAGGTGTTGGTGATTTTTCGCAGTTCGCTGAAGAGTGTGTCCTCCAATTCCGGTGGAAATTCGATATGCACCGCACCATTATACAGGAAATTGAGCGGAACGGTTTCGTAGCCGAAGAGATTGAAGGCATCCTTGTCGAATAAAAAAACATATCGTTCATAGTCGGATTCCGTGATCAGCTTGGCGGTATGAATACTGCCAGGGTGGAACAACAGGAGTGAACAGGGATGGGGGGAGATATAATCGTCGTCAGAAATAAAGCTGACTTCTCCTTTTCGCAGAATTAACAGCTCGTAATAATTATGGGAATGGAGCTTTTCGGGAAAGGAGATGTGGGAATAGCGGCTTTTCCGGTGAGAAAAGACCAGATGATCTCCGATCCAATAGTCAGTCCATCCGAGATGATGCTGATATTTTTTTAATCCGGGGGACACATCGATTAGGCGGTATGTCTTAGATTCGGGGTGGGTAATTCTGAAATTGTGCATTTTTTGCTCCGTTCTGGTCACAAATTTATCTGTATTTGGAACAAAAGCTGATATTAAAATAAATTTGTGTATGATATGATTACATAGTAAATCATAGGCGTTGTTTTGTCAATTTATTTTAACTTATTATGGAGAGATGACATGAAGAAATTAAGAACAGTTAATCATTCTACGGAATTGTGTGTAATCGGCGGCGGATTGGGCGGTATGCTGACCGCCATCGCTGCGGCCAGACAGGGGATAAAGGTGGTCTTGATGCATGACCGCCCTGTGCTGGGAGGAAATGCCAGCTCGGAGATCCGTATGTGGGTCAGCGGAGCAGGATCCCGTGTGCGCCATTTGCAGGAGACCGGTATCATGGAGGAGATCCTGCTGGAAAACATGAAGCGTAATCCTGAGCGAAATTTTACCATCTGGGACAGTATTTTATATGAAAAGATTAAGTCTGAGAAAAATATCGAGCTGCTGTTAAACTGCAGCTGCTGTGACGCCGAGATGGACGGAAGTCGGATCGTCAGGGTCAAGGGCTTTCAGCTGACCACCTATACCTGGCACCAGGTGGAGGCTGCTATTTTCGCAGACTGCTCCGGCGACAGCATTCTGGCTGATCTGACGGGAGCAGAGTATCGTGTGGGACGTGAGGCTGCGGCTGAGTTCAATGAGGAGTTCGGTCTTCCCGAGGCAGACCGGCGAACCATGGGCATGAGCCTGATGGTTCAAGCCAGAGAGACTGACCATAAGTGTGAGTTTAAGGCACCGGACTGGGCGTATACCTTCCATACCGATGAGGAGATGAACAATAAGCCTCATCACTGCCTGCAGCACATCGGAACTAATTTTTACTGGATCGAGCTGGGCGGTGAGTATGACAGCATCCATGACACGGAGATCATCCGGGATGAATTGTTAAAAATTGCCTTTGGCGCATGGGATCACATGAAAAACCATGGGGATCATGGCGCAGATAATTGGGAGCTGGAATGGATCGGCTTCCTGCCCGGTAAGCGAGAGAGCCGCCGCTATGTGGGCGATTACATCCTGAATCAGAACGATGTGGAACAGCATCCTGTGTTTGAGGATGAAGTGGCATACGGCGGATGGCAGATCGACAACCATCTCCCCGGCGGCTTCTTTATGAATGGCAAGGGAGGAAATCATCTGCAGAAACGCAGATTGACGGAGCCCTATGGTATCCCGCTTCGGTGTATGTACTCAAAGAATATCGAGAACCTCATGTTTGCCGGAAGAAATATCAGTGCCACCCATATCGGTTTTGCCAGCACCAGAGTCATGGCGACAGTGGGTGTCATCGGCCAGGGCGTGGGAACAGCAGCGGCGGTAGCCATCAAAAACGGCATGACGCCCCGACAGGTATGTAAAGAAAAGATCAAAGAGATCCAGAGAATTCTGATGGATGATGACTGCTTCCTCCCTTATCATCGGAGGGAAATTTCGGAATTGTCCAAAACTGCGGCGCTGAGCTGCGATTACGGTGACTGTTCTGCACTCCATAACGGACTGGACCGGCGGATCTGGGGTAATGACAACGGTTACTTTGGCCGGATCAATCAGGCAGTGACCTATTCTTTTGATGAGCCGACCAAGGTTAATGGATTCCGCCTGATCGTGGACAGTGATCTGGATCGGGAATACGTGGATGGAAATCCCGATGCGTTGAATATTTCCACGGTACTGTTTAAACCTTTATCCTACAATCGAACCACCTTCGGATTCCCCCGCTGTATGGTAAAGCATTTTAAGATCGAAGCACAGGATGAGCAGGGACAGTGGAACGTGGTGTATGAAAACCGTGAGAACTATCAGCGGTTTATCCGGGAGAGACTGGATGTAATGGCAAAGGCGATCCGGTTTGTTCCACTTTCCACCTATGCCAGTGAGATGATGTCGGATACCTATGGAAGTGCCACTGCGCATATTTTTGCCTTTGAGGTATATTGATCTCTGTTCACCTGATAAAGTCATGGCCAAAACTTTTGTGTAATATCAGGAGATGGAGAAGGATGGAGAGGGTTTATGGAGGAAAATAGATTTATCCCGGGAAGAAACGATCGGATAAAACTGATCGCACATCGGGGATTTACGCCCATGGCACCACAGAATTCACTTCCGGCATTTTTGGAAGCCGGTCGGAGAGGATTCTGGGGGATTGAGACGGATGTGCGAAGAACTGCAGACGGTCATCTGGTATGTGTTCATGATGCCACAGTAGACAGTCTTTATCTGGGCAGCGGAGCTGTGGCAGAGATGACATTGGCAGAACTCAGACAATTAGTAAGAAAAGAGACGAGTAAGGAGTACCCGGAGCAGTATATCGGCGGAGGTGTACACCGCTGGAATTCGGAGGATTTGCGAGTTCCCATGTATTCCCAGTATCTGCAGATATGTCGGGCTTGTGGGGCAGTGCCGTTTGTGGAATTAAAGACAGACGATGTGGTGCAGGTGATGGAAGAAACCGTACACTATTTTCATGAAGGCGAGGTGGTCATGTCCAGCAGTGTTCTTTCGCACCTTGAGAAGGTGAGAACATTGACAAATAAGACTTTTGTGCATCACATTTTCAGCAATGAGGACTGCAGCAAAACACTTGCACAGTGGGGCCGGGCAGGACATGCATATAATTATCCCGATTTGGATGAGGTGCCGGAGGGACTGATTGAGCGGGATCATGAGCTGGGTGTATGTGTGTGTCTGAGAGCGGGGGATACGCGGGAAAATGTATGCAGAATGGTGGAGATGGGACTGGATTATGTTCCGACCAATTTGATGGAGCCGTCCGTTTACCGAAAGTTTGCAAAATAGCCATCTACAGCGGAGTGATATATTTTAAAGAATCGGAGGAAAAGTATGAGTGTAGCATCCATAACCCCCAAAAAATCCAGTTGGGGAAAATGTAAAAAAGCATTGTTTAAGTGGTGGCCTCTCTATCTGATGATGCTTCCCGGTCTGGTGTATCTTATTGTATATAAGTATGTTCCCATGGCCGGTACGATCATCGCATTCAAGAATTACAGGGTTAAGGTGGGCATCTGGGGATCTCCGTGGGCTGATCCTTGGTATAAACATTTTATGGATTTCTTTAAGAGCCCTGCCAATGTACAGATCATTAAAAACACAATCACGCTCAGCATAGGTAAACTGTTGATTGGACTGATTCCATCACTGATCTTTGCTCTGGCGATCAGTGAGTGTCGGAACAAGCCATTTGTCCGTGTTGTGCAGACGGTGTCCTACCTTCCGCACTTCCTGAGCTGGGTTGTTATCTACGGTATCTCTCAGACGATGTTGTCGATGAATACCGGTGTGGTTAACCGATTTCTCGTGTCTATAGGACTTGAGTCGATTCCGTTCCTCTCCAGCAATGATGTTATTCAGGGGACGCTGATCGGAACTGATCTCTGGAAAGGGTTGGGATGGGGATCCATCACGTTCCTTGCCGCTATCATCGGCATTGACAAGGAGTTGTACGACGCAGCAGAGGTTGACGGTTGTGGGCGATTCAGACGGATCTGGCACATCACCCTGCCCTGCATCCGAAGAATCTTTATCGTTTTGTTGGTTTTAAAACTGGGAACTGTTCTGGATGCAGGATTCAATCAGGTTTACGTCTTCATGAACGAGCGAGTTAACCGGTCTGCTGAAATTATCGACACATGGGTCTACACCCGAGGCATTGGAAAGATGAATTACAGTCTGAGTACGGCGGTCGGCTTGATGAAGTCAGTGATTGCTTCAGTTCTGGTAATCGGCACCAATAAACTGGCGAGAAAGTGGGACAGTGCGATATGGTAAAGAAGAATAAAGAACATAAGCTGGGAGAAGAAAAAAGAAAATTTAATCCGGTGTTTGATACGCTGGTGTATGCGATTCTGATCGGAGTATTATTGATTACCATTCTTCCGGTCATGTATGTGGTGGCGGTATCGCTGACACCCTACACAGAGATTGCAAGAAATCAGGGCATTGTTCTATTTCCAAAGGACATTACGTTTGAGGCCTACGAGGTGATTTTTGGAAAGAAGGATTTCTGGAACGGAATGAAGATTACGATCGAGGTGACGGTATTTGGTACCATAGCGAACCTGATCGTGACTACGCTGTTTGCTTATCCGCTCAGTCGTAAGGGTCTGCCCGGAAAAAGCTTTATCACCAAGCTGGTGATGTTTACGATGATTTTCAGCGCCGGTACGATTCCGACTTATCTGGTCGTAAAGGGGACCGGACTGCTGAATACGATGGGAGCGTACATTGTTCCCGGTCTGGTCGGGGTGAGCAATCTGATCATTATGAAAGCCTTTTTCGAGAATCTTCCGGAGGATATTTTCGACGCTGCTCGTATTGACGGGTGCGGAGAGTTCAAGGTATTGACACATATTGTTCTTCCCATGTCAGTTCCCATCATGCTGACCATCGGTATGTACTATATGGTATCACACTGGAATACCTATATGGCTGCGGTACTGTATGTCACTGATCAGGATCTGCAGCCGATGCAGGTCATTCTGCGCCGTCTGCTGGAATCAAGCACGGCTGAGGTTTCAGTGGATGTGGTCGTGCCCACAGAGACCATGCGTATGGCAGCTGTATGCTTTGCTACTCTTCCGATTGTTGTGGTGTATCCGTTCATTCAGAAGTATTTTGTGAAGGGTACACTGGCCGGTGCGGTCAAAGGCTGATTATGGACCGCAGGCTTTATGCGGTTTGAGGCTCGACCTGTGTTTGAAATATATGTGGATGTTTCGACATCTGTATATAAAATAAAAAAATAAAAATGGAGGTAACAAAAATGAAACGAAAAGTTATGTCACTGCTGTTAGTCTGCTGTATGCTGCTCTCTTGTCTCGCCGGCTGCGGTAAGCAGACGGTCGATCAGCCCACTGACGCAACGAAAGCAACAGATGCGCCTAAGGCAACCGACGCGCCTACCGAGGCTGTGCCTGCTGAGCCGATTACGATTACCATCGCTTCAAAAGGTCTTGGAAATTTATTTCCGGAATCTGATGAGGCGAACTGGTTCAGACAAGTCCTGTTTGAGAAGACCAATGTTTGGGTAGATCTCATTCCGATCGACGATTACTACACTGCTCTGAACGTACAGCTGACCGGTGGTCAGGCTCCTGACTTCTTCCCTGTTGACTATGATCATATGAAGGAGTATGCGGATCAGGGGTTGATTCAGCCCATCAATCAGTATAAGGAAAGCTTCGCGCCTATGCTGGAGTGGCTTGGAGAGGAATACGATAACTTTGTCCTGTATGTAGAAGATGAGATGTATGCATTCCCCAGAGCCGAGGCAAACTCTGATTTGTATGAGCTTTACTTTATCCGTCAGGATGTTCTCGATCACTACGGAATGGAAATGCCTAAGACAATCGATGAGTTCTTTGATTTTTGTCAGAAGTCCGTTCAGGACGATGTCACCGGTCTGCAGACCATCGGTATCGGTGCAAAGAAATTTGCAGGATACAATATGATTGCGGGTACCTACGGTGTGATGCTGGGCAACTATGTAGTAATTAAGGACGGCAAGGTTACCAATACTCTGCTTGATACCAACATGAAGGATGCTCTGACCGCAGTGAAGAAGTTCCAGGATGCGAATCTGGTGAGCCCTAACATCTGGGATGCGGGAACGGCTGTTGTTGAGATGCGTAAGGGACAGACCGTTGCAGGAAGTGCTCCTTGGAGTAACCTGCTCAAGCAGGCCTATATCGACGTTTTACACGCAGTAAATCCGGATGCGGAATGGGGATATATTCCGGCTTTCGAGAGCAATGTAGAGGGTGTGGAGACTGTGGTTGCATTCTACGACTATAATTCCAACTCTGGCGAGAAGTTTGCAGTAAATGCAGAAACCTCTGAGGAAAAGATCAATGCATTTATTAAGGTGCTCAATTACATTGCTACCGACGAAGGAAAGATGCTGACTTGGCTCGGTGTTCAGGGAACTCACTGGGATTACGATGCAAACGGAAATGCAGTTGTGCTTGAGGGACAGGCAGATGCAATCAACTACACCTCAAATTACCAGTTTGCCGGACGTAACGATGATGAGTATCTGGCAGTTAAGTTCCCCGAGGCAGCAGAGGCAAATGAGTTCCGTACTCATTACAATCGTCTGCTGAAGTACAATAATGTGCTGGATGTTCCTGCCGACCTCTACCTGGAGGATATGGAGACATATGTGCAGGATCAGCTCATCGCATTTATTCAGGGTGAGCGCCCCATCGAAGAGTATGATGCATTTGTACAGGAACTGTACGATATCTATAATTTCGGGGCATATATGGATCTTGCCGCTGAGCAGCTGACCGATATGGGATTAGCTAAGTAACAATTGCTTATGTATGGGGCTGCCGTTAGCGGCAGCCCTGTTTGTAATAATCAAAGAGAGTGTTTTGTGCAAGTGGTAAAACTGATGCAGAAGGAAATGGTGACAGAATGACAGGAGAGTGTGGAAGTGGGCATGGAGCAGTAAGCTGGAAACTGACGCGGTATGAGGATGGTTGTGTGGAACTAAGTTTGCTCGCAGAGGAAGATGGGGTTGAGATTGCGGATTATGATTATGTGATCTCTACGATGTTGCCACCCTGGGCAGATTATGCCGGTGAGATCACAGATCTGAAGCTGGACAGTAGGATTGCAGTTATCGGAAAACAGTGTTTCCGAGGCATGGAACAGTTAAAAAGGGTAGAGTTTCAAACGGATGAAAATCAAACCAGCTCTCTTCGCGTGATCGGAGATAAAGCATTTATGGATTGCCGAAGATTACCGATGATTCAGATTCCGGATTCTGTGGAGGAGATTGGTTCGGGAGCTTTCCAGAATGCAGAATGCCTGACCAAGGTAAAGATTGGAACCGGTCTGAGAACCCTGGGAAGCGAAGTGTTTTCCTGTGATGTTAGTTTAAACGAGTTGTCCATTGCATCGACGCAGCTGGAGCATGTGGGCAAGGGACAGTTCAGGTTGGTTCATCGGTTGAAGGAATGTCTATGTCCGGCAGATAGTATTGGGATAATAGAACTGAGAAAACAGATCGAGGCGAATCATAAGGTTATCGGCGATGGCTGTAATTGTGGGGAACTGAGTGAGACAGTAACGTACTGCCTGCAGGCTGATGGTGAGAGTTATACATTGGAACTTACCGGAACGGGAGATATGCCGGAATGGGGAGCGAAAAAGAATCAGCCGTGGCAGCATCTGGCCGACAAGATCACGACGCTTCGTGTTGCAGAAGGAATCACTTCTATTGGGAATCATGCTTTCTCAGGATTGACGAGCCTTCGCAGCGTTTCACTTCCCGAGACGGTGAATCGTATTGGGGTTTGTTCGTTTGCTGAATGCATTTCACTGACCGAACTTCGGTTCCCTGAGGGATTTGAGGCATTGGGGTGCCGGTCACTATGGGGGTGTGTCGGATTGGAAACCATCTGGCTTCCCAAGTCTTTCCGGTTTGCCGATTTGATGGCATTAGCATATTGCCCCAATGTTCGGGAAGTGTACTATGCCGGAAATAAGGCGAAGTGGGACACAGAAGTAATTATCGATAATATGATGAAACGCAATCAGACTCTGCTTGATGCGCAGATTTATTTTGGAGAAATGGATGACGATTCCAATTCTCACCTTGGGGAGACAGAAGAAAATAGAAGAAAATATCTGGAAGAAGTTGAAAAAATAGCCGGATTGTTGAGAAACCGGGGAGATGGGAAGCTTCACTCGATTGCAATTGATTTGGGAGAGAGTTTCCTGTATTCTAAGATTGGAGACAGTACATTGGTGATTTTCCCGGAGGGGACTACCATGTTGATCGACACCGGAGCTTGTGGAGCCAGAAAGAATCTGACGGATTTTTTGCGGGACATAGGGTTGGAGAATTTGGATTATCTGGTATTTACCCATCCCCACGGAGATCACTTTGGCGGTGCGTTGGAAGTGATCAGATATCTGTATGAAGAAAAGTGCGGAAGCATTGGCCAGGTGTGGTATAGTAATGGGGCGATGGATAATTCAGCGGTTGCCCCGGCAATCAAATGTCTGGCAGAAAAGAGAGTCCTCTATCGACAGATCAAAACCATTGAGAAAGGGGCGGGCGAGGAACCCTTGCAGATTTTGATTGATGGAGTAGTGGTTTATGTATACGGTCCCAACGAACAAGATATTCAGAATGTGAACGCTGCGGTTTTTGCAGAATCAGCAAATGATTCCTCGTTGGTGTTGAAATTCTGTTACGGGGATACGGTATTTTTGACTGCCGGAGATATTTACAAGGCGAAGGAGCATTATCTGATTGATACGTTTGGCAAGGAAAATTTCCGTGCGGACATTATAAAAATGAATCATCATGGAAACTACCAGGCAAACACTCAGGCATGGATTGAAGCGACCAGTCCCAAGATTGCTTATGCGGAAACCGATGGCAATGGGAACAATGATGTATTGCGCCGTTATACGGAGGCAGGAGCGACTTGTTATAGTACCGGCTTAGATGGAATGTTACATTTTACTATGGGTCGGGAAAAAGACATAGATGTTTATAATCGATTTAATAGTAAATTGAGATAATTTTGACTTTGACTGGAGGAAGATCACATGATACGATTTATCCATGAAACACCCAAACCATCAACCAACCCATCCATCAAACTTCACTACGATGTTGTGGTAGTGGGAGGCGGCATGAGCGGCCTTTGTGCCGCTATCGCTTCCGCAAGACAGGGCGCAAAGACTGCCCTGATTCAGGACAGAAGTGTGTACGGTGGAAATGCCAGCTCCGAGACCAGAATGCATATTTCCGGTGCATCCTGTCACTGGGGAAAGAAAAATGCATCAGAGACCGGTATCCTGATGGAACTGATGTTGGAAAACAAGTATCTTAACGATAATTACAATTTTTCTATCTGGGACGGAGTGCTCTGGTCCAGAGTAAAAAATTGTGAAAATCTGGATTCTTATATGAACACCACCATGGACAAGGTACACTCGGACGGAAAAAAGATCCAGTCCATCGAGTGCTATCAGACTACTACGGAAAAACGATTTGAATTCACGGCTGAAGTTTATCTGGATTGTACCGGTCATGGAACGCTTGGCTATTTTGCAGGAGCGGAGTATCGCATCGGCCGTGAGGACTTGGCAGAGTTTAACGAGAAGGATGCGCCTGCAGTTCCCGACGGCGAGACCATGGGGAATACCATTTACTTTGTGGCCAATGATGTAGGGCATCCGGTGAAGTTCATCAAACCGGATTGGGCATATACCTTTGATGAGAGTGATTTTGTTCACCGTTATCACGGAGATATCATCGTATATCATGACGCAGATGATGTGGTGATCCTGCCGCCGGACTATGATTATGAAAACTCCACTGAGTTGGTGGAAAAGTATGATGTGAGATCCGGTTACTGGTGGATCGAGCTGGGCGGTGACTGGGATGACATCATCGGTCAGGCGGAAGATATCCGCTACGAGTTGTACAAGTGCGTATATGGAGTATGGGATCACATTAAAAATGGCGGTGATCACGGCGCAGAGAATTATCAGCTGGATTGGGTGGGAAATCTGCCCGGAACCCGTGAGAGCAGACGTCTCGTGGGCGACTATATGCTGACGGAGAATGATATTCTGTCCAACGGTGAGCCGGAGGACGGTGTTGCCTATGGCGGCTGGCCTATGGATGAGCACACGGCAGGAGGCTTTCGTGCCAAGGGAGAGATCCCTTCAAAGGTAAGAAGCTTTGATGGTCTGTATGGTATTCCATATGGCTGCTATGTGTCAAAGACCATTGAAAACATGATGATGGCGGGGCGTAATATCTCTGCGACCAAGCTGGCTATGGGTTCGACCCGTGTGATGGGTACCTGTGCCATCGGCGGTGAGGCGGCAGGAACTGCGGCGGCCATGGCGGTGAAAGCAGGATGTACACCCAGAGAGTTCGGTGAGAAGCATATCCAGGAGCTTCGTCAGGAACTGTTGAAAAATGACTGCTATATTCTGGGATGCAGGAATACCGACGAGAAGGATCTGGCACGGATCGCCACTGTCACGGCTACTTCTGAGCGTCCCGGCTTCGAGGCGGTTAAGGTAGTCAGCGGTGTTGCCCGCACCGTGGGAGAGGAAAGCCATTTGTGGTGTTCCGATGGTGTGAGCAGCGAGGGAGAGACTTTGACCCTTGCTTTGAGAGAGAGCAGTCCGATCCATCAGATCCGTGTGACCTTTGATCCGGACCTGTCCGATGAGAGATGTATTTCTGTGTCCAAGGCCTTTGTGGAAAAGGAACTGATCGGTGTAGCTCCCACTCTGGTAAAGAATTATACGGTAGAAGTTCTTAAGGACAATGAGCCGGTTTGGTGTAAGGAAATCAGGGACAATCATCAGAGACTTGTGATCACTGATTTGCCTGAGAATGTGATTGGCGATACGGTTAAGATTCGTGTGACATCTACCAACGGATGTGAGGACGCGAGAATATTTGAGGTTCGTGTGTATTGATAGGATGATGATATAAGGGTCAAATGGATTCGATGCTGTGTTTGTACAGAGTGTGGTGTCTGTTTGGCCCTATTGAAGAGACAAGGGAAGGAGACAATATGGCGCTGATTCAAATGAGCTATCATTCAAAGGCAATTAATTGTATGGTTCCGGTCAATGTGATTTTGCCGGAAATTCCGAAAACGCTCCCGGGAGTAGGGGCGCCGGAGGTAGAAAGCTACAAGACACTGTATCTGTTCCATGGCCTTGGGGGTGATCATACAGTATGGATGAGAAGAAGTAATATCGAGCGTTATGCAACAAAATATAATCTGGCGGTGGTAATGCCTGAGGTGGGCAGAAGCTGGTATACCGACACGTGCTACGGCATCCGGTATTTTACCTTTGTGACAGAAGAACTTCCCAATGTGTGCAGAAGCTATTTTAAAGGCATGAGTGCAAAACGGGAAGACAATTTGGTGGCCGGATATTCAATGGGCGGCTATGGAGCTTTGAAAGCAGCACTTCATTGTCCGGATAAATTTTTTGGCTGCATATCTCTTTCGGGAGCTTTGGATATCACCAGAAAGGGGCGCGACCATCAGACAATATTGCCCGAATGGAGGGCGATCTTTGATCATAATATGCAGTTTTTGTCTGAACTGGAGGGATCGGAGCATGATCTATATGCAACGACCCGCAGACGAAAGGCAGAAGGTGTTACGCTTCCCAAATTATATCTATGGTGCGGAACAGAGGATTTTCTCATTACAGCCAATCGTCAGTATCGGGATCTGCTCGAGGAATTAGAGATAGCACATATCTACAAGGAATCTGAGGGTGATCACAGCTGGCCATGGTGGGATCTGTATATTCAGGATGGATTAAAATGTATACTGGAAGAATAAGGCCGATGCGTGGAAATTTATAGCGGATTTTTACGAAACAGTAAATGGGAAAGGAGCTTTTCATATGAGCGAAGGGAAAATGCCAAACGTGTTTTTTCACTATTTAACCTTTAACGGGGCGGAATTATTTACCATGGTTTGCTTGCCGGAGGATAAGGGAACTTTTCCCACAGTTATTCTTCGGTCGCCCTATGTTGACGCAGAGGGAGATATAGAGAATGAGGAATTGACTGAGATTAAATTGGTTGAGTATAAGCCTTGGCTTGATCATGGCTATGCGGTGGTTTACCAGCATTGCCGCGGCAGAGGCAAAAGTACGGGTGACTGTATTCCTTTCATCAATGAAAGAGAAGACGGTCTGTTTTTGCAGGACTGGATCAGAAAACAGCCGTTCTATAATGGTGAGCTCTATTTGTTTGGTCACAGCTATAAGGCGGCGGTGCATTTTGTCACCGCACCCTTTGCAGATGACATAAAAGGCGCTGTGCTGAAGGGCTTTGACAGTGAACGATATAATGGAGCCTATCGCAATGGCTGTTATAAAATAGGGCTTTTCGGCGGCTGGTATGTTCAACAGTACAAGAAAAAGAGCATACCGGAAAAGAACTATACGGACGAATGCTACAACCTGCTGCCATTGTCCGATTTTTCGAAAACGGTTTTTGGGGAGGAGGCAGAGGCTTTTGACGAAATGTTAAAGCACCCCAACAGAGACGATGATTTTTGGAAAACACGTTACGGCGGCATAGAGACTCATCATGCCATAGACCATGCCAATATCCCCATTCTGCTTGTGACAGGGTTTTACGATATTTTCACCGGTGGACTTTTTGATATGTGGAATGCGCTGGACAATGAAACGAAGTCAAAGTGCGCATTGGTCGTTCATCCGTTTACCCACGGATGTAAAAGTGAGGGACAGCCGATCGTCTTTGAAGATGGAAATATATACAGAGAGATTCCGGATTTTTCGGTCAAATGGTTTGATGCCATCCGGAAAAATGGAACCCCGCCCTTTGAAAAAGGCAAGGTAACCTACTATAAACTGTTTGATCAGGCATGGTGCTGCGATGATTTCTATACGGCGAATAGATATAAAAAATTTGTTTTGGGCGAGGGAATAGTAACTTACCAATACAATCCCGATGATCCCGCAACCTTCAAGGGAGGTTTATCTGCTAATTTTGGCGGAAATGTCTGGCAGGATCCCCCCAATTTGCGCAGCGATATCATTACCTTATATACACCTGAATTTACAGAGGATACCTATGTGAAGGGTAAAATAAGGGCAAAGCTGACGGTAAAAACCAATTGTGAGGATACGTGTTTTTATGTGCGTATCAGTCTGTGCAAACCGGAGGGGGATTACGGTCTTCGCGACGATATCAATCAAATATCCAATCTATCTGACGAATATATCCCGAACACGGAAGTCGAAATGGATTTCTCTTTTGACGAACATGCTTTTGTGATTAAACGCGGGGAAAAGCTTCGTATTGATATCTCATCCTCTGCATTTCCTCTGTATGTCAGACATACGAACAATAAAGGCTTGTTTACTCAACAGACGACCACGAGGATAGCCGATAATTCGGTTGATCTTGAACACTCATATATTGAACTTCCGATAAGTGAGTAGGTAGGATTTTAAACAAACACGGATAGCTGTGATACTGTCAATAGTTTGCGCAACAAGTATTCCTGAATCAAAGAATAAGAAAATATCACAGGTAAAAACTGCGTCCGGCTGTTAGGGTCGGGCGCAGTTTTTTGTTTATTAGATAGGTTTGTTATCTTTATCTTCCGGATCAACCAGAATCCCGGTATATATGGTCTGAAAGTGGTTGCTTCCCCAGATGTGTTTGAAGCTGGCCGGAACCACAGGGTATTGCAGAGCTGAGGTCTGATGAACATATTTTATGGTTGAATTAAAAAGGCTGTGGATATCAATACTTTGGAACATCTCGTACGAAACGTATCCCCGGGGAGCCTTGGCATGGGAGGGGAAGGAGAAGGATGCGGTAAGGCTATACCATAAGCGATCACCTTCATCGATCCCACCGCTCACCGGGTGAAAATGTTCCTGTTCAATGTGGCCCAATTGGTGGTAATCCGAGGCGTAGGAGACGTTATCCTTTGAATAGAGGACTCTTCCGGAAATCACGGATTGATGGTCTTCCCGCTCCGGTTCCCAGACAAAATCATTATCGTAATAGGCAGGATAGATCTCAATTGCCTCTGTGCCATAAAAAGTCACGTTTTCCAGCCATTGGAAATGATGGATGACCTTCCACGCGGTTAATACACCATCCCATTTGTCCGGCAACTGTATAGCGAGGGTGGTTATCCGAAGTGCCGGAGAGTCGGAGTGAGCGGAGGTTAATGCATGGTCGCTCTGTGAGAGGAAGATGCGGGATGCACCTTCACAGGCAATGATGTCCTCGTCACTTAAGTCATTTAAGATATTTTCCGGGACGCCCAATTCCAGCAGGTGGGTACGAAGTTCATCCTGTTTGCCGGACTTTGTATCTGCAATTTGTTCCCAATCCATGGGATATTGATGAAACAGCAGGTAGCCGCCACTGACACCCATGATCATTATTGTAGTGAAAAGGAGAACTGTCTGCCAGACCGGCCGGGTTGTTGGTGTGGGCTTGATCAGATACCCGACATACTCCAACTCCTGAGAAAGTTTTGAGAAGGAGCGAAAAATGAACCCATACAGGATCAGCATGGGAATCTCGCACCAGAGACGGCTGGTGGGAATCAGTTCAAAGGCGCAGAGGATGACATACCAGATGACCAATAGGTTTACACAGGCAGTCCGCTCGCAAAGACCGGCTTTCTCGCGGACAGAATGGAAACCATTCTGGAAATTCAGCATTACTGCGATGGTCAAGGCCAGATTTGCCAGACTGAAAAACATGGGCAGAACAGAGGTATTAAAGGCATTCTGCCAGATAGTTCCGTTGATGATCAGGACAGGAAAGCGGACGGCAAGTATCTGAACCAGAGTGATGACCTTGCAGGAATGAAAATAATGATTCTCCGACTGAAGGCTGCGGAAGCCGAAAAAGAGCAAAAATATACCAATCGTCGGGAGGATATAATTCAGACAGAGGATTGGTAAGGTCATGGCATTGAGCGCCATACCCCATAGGATCATTTTCATGGATCTGTTCCATGGTGTGATCTGTGCAACTAAACGATCGGTGGGAGAAAGCTCGGAAAATGCAGTATGTAGTTGCTCCTCAAAATCAGAGTCAGTTTGTGTGGGAGTAAAGTTTTTATCAGTCATAGGAAAAACCATCCTTCCTCAACATATTCTTCAGGCATTTTTTAATGCGATAAAGCTTGCCTTCTACTGCCCGTTCGGTCTGGCCGAGTTCTGCAGCGATTTGGGCTGTGGGCTGGAGATAATAATATTTGCGGTAAAACAGTAGCTGATCTTTGGGGTGTAGCGAAGAGATGGCCGATTTTAAGTGTTCTAAACGCTCCTTTTTCAGAAGATACTCCTCGGGGGTTGGATCCGAAGCAGGCAGCTGGTACGATAGTGTTTCCAGTGAAAATTCTTGAGACCGGACGGATGCTCGGGAACTTCTTGCCCGGTTCAATGCAGTATTTCTGGTTAATACAGAAAGCCATGTTTTGAAACCGCCTTTATCGGGATCATACAGGTGGATTTTGTCCCAGATCAGCAGGGAAAGATCAGCCAGGCATTCCTCCTGCTCTCTGGGATCCGGCAGAATGGGCGAGATGATATAACGCATCAGCGGGCCATACGATTGCTGCAATTCGTGGAATCCCTGTTGGTCACGGCATTGCAGCAATTCGACTAAATCGCGATCTGACACGTAATCACCTCCTTTGTAAATCATCTTTTCATTTTATTATACACGAATTAATCCGAAAACCCACGAGTTTTTT
>JAFOFP010000263.1 GCA_017387285.1 Lachnospiraceae bacterium | reverse complement strand
TCATCGGTAAGCCGTGTTTCCTGCCGTAAGCCACAGCGCGATGATTATAATTGGGATCATAGTGACCTGTCACTTTAGGGTTGGAATGCTGAGCGTTGATGGCCTCAATACCGTCCACAAACTCGGGGAAAAGCCGGATCTCCTCAATGTACCACGCCTCCCGGTAAGGATGTGCATGTATCACCATGCCTCCGGCCTCATGGACCAGGCGGTACTGCTCCTCCACGGAGCAGGTCCTAAGCTCCGGGTGTGCCTTCATCCAAGCCTTGTCGAGACCATAGATCAAGAACTCCGTTGCATGAAAACCGGCCTCCCAGCCAAAAAACACATCCAGTCCGATCTCGTCGCCGGCCGCCTTGGCATCCTCGTAGCCGCTGCAAAACTCGTCAACCCACTGCTCCCAGGGCTGGCTGCGATCCGGTCTGGTGTTTCCGCCCCAGTGATGATCCGTCACAATAATCCCGGTATAACCATTATTTTTCGCTGTCACTGCCATGTCCCGTCCGGGAACCTTGCCACAGGCACTGCCTTGAAAGGTGTGCAGATGGGTCTCATATAAATAAGGAAATTCCTTCAACAATTTCACTGTACTGTCCTCCTACGTCTGCTGTCGCATGCTTCTGTGGTTATTTCATCAACCACACTCATTACATCATACCCCCATTTTCCTCCTTTGTCCATGTATATCTTGAATTTGCATTTACTTTTCTGCCCTTAGCCAACCCAAATTTTACCTTATTCTTCTTGACATTCATGCATTCTTGTACCATAATATATTCTGATAAAAAATGGGGCATTATGGCCCTGAAAAAGGAGTAATCTATGGCTGAATTATTTGGAAATTTCAGTAATCTGGAGATCGGCCATGTCGTGATGTGGATCATCGGCGGCATCCTGATCTACCTGGCAATCAAGAAGGAGATGGAGCCTTCTCTGCTGCTTCCCATGGGATTCGGTGCAATTTTGACCAACCTTCCCATGTCCGGTGCTGTCACTGAGCACGGCGCACTGACTGTCCTGTTCAACGCAGGTATCGCAAACGAGCTGTTCCCCCTGATCCTCTTCATCGGTATCGGTGCAATGATCGACTTCACCCCCCTGCTGTCCAACCCTAAGCTGATGATTTTCGGCGCAGCTGCCCAGTTCGGTATCTTCTTTACTCTGGGTCTGGCTATTCTGTTCGGTTTCGACGTTAAGGATGCTGCTTCCATCGCTATCATCGGTGCTGCAGACGGTCCTACCTCTATTTTCGTTGCGAACACCTTCGGCTCCAATTATCTTGGTGCGATCATGGTTGTTGCATACTCTTACATGGCGCTGGTGCCCATTATCCAGCCCCCCGTTATCCGTCTTTGTACCACCAAGAAAGAGCGTCAGATCCGCATGGCTTACGCAGCTAAGCCCGTATCCAAGATGACTTTGATCCTGTTCCCCGTGGCGATCACCATCATTGCAGGTCTGTTCGCACCTGAGAGCGTTGCTCTGGTCGGCTTTTTGATGTTCGGTAACCTGATTCGTGTCTGCGGCGTTCTGGACAGCCTCTCCGAGACTGCACAGAAGGTTCTGGCTAACCTGATCACCATCTTCCTTGGTCTCACCGTTGCCAGCCAGATGAAGGCAGAGTCCTTCCTTGCACCTGACACCCTGCTGATCATGGGTCTGGGTCTGTTCGCATTCATTTTCGATACCGTCGGCGGTGTTATGATCGCTAAGCTGTACAATCTGTTTACCAAGAATAAGATCAACCCGATGATCGGTGCCTGCGGTATCTCCGCGTTCCCCATGTCCGCCCGTATCGTCAACAAGATGGGCCTTCAGGAGGACAATCAGAACTTCCTGCTGATGCATGCCATCGGCGTAAACGTTTCCGGTCAGATCGCTTCCGTAATCGCAGGCGGACTGATCCTGTCCCTGTTCGCAATGTACAAGTAATCGGAGGAGGTATTTACCATGGCTGCAAGATTAGCACTGTTCCTTGAAGTTCTCCCCAAGATCGGCTTTGGCTGGCTGGGAATCTTCATTGTAACCCTTATTATCATCGGTCTTCTCTGGTTGCTGGAGAAGGCAACACAGAAAAAGAAATAAGTATTTTTCAGAGCCGGCGGTTTATTCCGCCGGCTCTTTTCCTTCCCGTTCCCCCCTCTTGTCAACCTCCTATCTATTGTCCTATTTTCGATAAGACCTACATACAAAAAGCCGCATGACGCGGCTTTTTGTCGTTTAATGAGTGATCATAACGGTAATCTCCACCGATCCTGATCGGTCAGTTTCAACCTCTCTGCAATCTTTGTAAATTTATCCTTTGCTTCCAGCAGATCTTTCACATGGTGCGCATCGCTTCCCATGTAGAATTTGCACCCACACTGCTTAGCGATCTCGTAAGGTCGAAAAACTTCAGTGAGAATCTCTTCATCGTATTTATCTACGCTGAAGTTCAGCTCGATGCCCACCTTACGCTTAGCCGCCAATGTAAACAACTCCCTCATGGTTTCATCGGAAATCAGTCTCAACACATCCGCGTGATTGAACGGGTTATTTCTACCGGCCATCAGCGAACAGGTCAGATGGGCAATACCAATCTTCTCAAAGGGAAGATCCCGATTCAATATGCTCCCCAGACGCTCCGCCCATGCATCGGCTCTGGCTGCCGCATCGGCGCTTCCATCAATGGTAAAGTCCGCCATATGCAGATGTGTTGTGGGTATAATGATAAAGTCGAACAGCTCCATTTTCCTCTCCGAAAGGCCGATGGTGCCGTATTTATCCATCTCAGTCTCACAGCCAAAGTGAAAGCGCACTCGGTCGCTCTGAGGCAACGGCCATGCTTCCATTAAATGGGGCGTATTTTGCGGCATATACCATTTGGACGCTCCCGGGATGTCCTCATCCCAATAATGATCGGTCAGGCAGATATCCGTAAATCCATTCTCCTCCGCATACTGAAGAATGCGGGCAGTCGTCTGTTCCGGATCTCTGCTGCAAGATGACAACTGAGAGTGAATATGAAAATCATGGTTCATCTGAAATGGCTGATGATTCATCAAACTACCTCCTCCTTTTGGACCTCTGTCCTGTATATTTTTCTCCTGATTCGTCAGGCTGTAACCATGGCAAGGGCTCCGCAAACCGAGTCCAACGAGTTTTCATTGATCTGATCATTCAGCTTGTCATTCATGTTTCTCCACTCCTCCCGGTAATATCAAATTAAACCCTTCTATAAAGTTTACCATTTCTACGAGATTTTGTCAAAATAAAGGAGCGTTTCCTCAGACCAAATCCTATCGATTTCCGGTCAGAGCCAACGCTCCGGTTATTATACTTTATTTCAGGTAATTACCCCTCCACTGTCTCGATAAATCTGCACAGCTTATCGATATAGATGTATGTACCATCCTCATAAGTGGGCTTGCCGCAATGCTTTCCGGGAAATTCAACGATATCCACATATGCATCCGGCATAATGTTTTTCATCGTCGCATACATAAGTCTCGTCTCTTCTGGGCGGCACTTAATATCATTCTCATAGTAAATCAGCAAAAGCGGTCTGATCTTAAGTCCCTCGCGCACAAAGTAGATGGGCGCATGCTCGTCGATCCGTTCCAGTCTGGGATCAAATCCCATCTCCCGCATCACATTGAAGTGGTTAAACTGCTGGGCACTGTCGGAGATATATCCGCCGATCTGCTCCTGCTTCACACCGACTGCCTCAAGAAACCGGTGATCCATGCAGAGCATCATGGTCAGGTACGCTCCCGCAGATCCGCCGGAAATATATATCTTTCCGTTTCCGCCGTACTCGGCAATATGCTTCAGCACATACGCCACTGAAGCTGCTCCGTCCTCAATAAAGTCCGGGTACTTTGCGTCCGGATACATTCGGTACTCCACAGAGACAAAGCCGTAACCTCTCTCCACTAAGGGTTCTGCGTAGTAATTTCGCTTTCTGCTCCCCTTCTCAAATCCTCCGCCGTGGAACCAGATGACCGTTGCAAAGTCATCTCCGTCGGGCAGATACATATCCAACAGCTGCATCTCGGTTGCATTCTCCACGTAAGGAATATCCATATATGTTCTCATCGTATTCTCCGTTCCGCCGTTTTTCGCTTATCTACCGGCCATTTCAATCTTCTGCTTACTTCGCCTCAGCCGCCTTGTCTAGTTTGGAATTGCGAATATACAACAGCAGATCAACTCCCACCATGATCAGATTCAGCACATAAAAGAACAGTACATACCACTTAAAGCTCTCTGCCGTCAATTTAGAAATAATACCACAGATAT
>JAFOFP010000262.1 GCA_017387285.1 Lachnospiraceae bacterium | reverse complement strand
AGAGAAACAGAGCGCACCCGAAGTAAATCCGCTCCTGTTGTGATTTGGGGGCATCCGCCTCCCCGGCGATAAAACGCGAAAGACCGGTCTGGATGGAAAAGCAGCACAGGGAAATACAAATGCCGTAGATGGGGAATATCAGCTGATAAAGGCCCATCCCCTCGGCGCCCAACTGATTAGAGAGAAAAATTCGATAAAAGAAACCGGCAAAGCGGCTGAACAGGCCGGCAATGGTCAGAATAAATGCACCCCATATAAAACGGTTTTTATGAGAAGCTTTCGCGTCCATGGACACCCTCCAAAGGGGAATTGATAAACTATATGTGAAATCCCAGTAAAATAGTAGACTTTCTTTGGCTAAGGCCTTGACAGACCGGTCAGTGCATGATATTCTGTACTTGGAAATCCTAGCAATTTAGTGGGGTTTGCGAAAGGAAGTGAACAAATGAAGCTTTCAACCAAGGGAAGATACGGCCTGCGAGCTATGGTTGATCTGGGGATACACAGTGAACAAGAGCCGGTGTCCATCAGCAGTATTGCTGCCAGACAGCAGATATCGGACCGATATCTTGAACAGTTGATCGGAAAATTGAAGAAAGCAGGACTGGTGTCCAGTGTTCGCGGAGCTCAGGGAGGCTATCAATTAGCCAGAGATCCCGGGGAGATTTCCGCAGGAGATATTCTCCGTGTGCTGGAGGGCGATTTGATGTCTGTCACCTGTGACGGAGACGGAGATGGCGATACGCCTTGCTGCGAAGTGTCAGATTATTGTGTGACACGATATGTATGGCAGAAGGTTCATGAGGGTATCATTGCAGCGGTGGATAATCTTACCCTTGCGGAGCTGATCGAGCAGAGTAAGGGGATGCACGGAGGCTGTTAAGAGGGATATCATTCGGATAGAATTTACTATGTTGAAAAGAAATCAGACCATCAATTCGGAGGACGATAATGAGTAGATTTGTATATTTGGACAATGCGGCGACCACAAAGACAAAGCCGGAGGTAGTGGAGGCGATGCTTCCCTATTTTACAGAAAAGTTTGGAAACCCTTCAGCGATTTACGATTTTGCCGGACAGAGCAAGAGTGGAGTGACCACTGCCAGAGAGCAGATCGCGGCGGTGATCGGAGCGAAGGCATCGGATATTTACTTTACGGCAGGCGGTTCCGAGGCAGATAACTGGGCCTTAAAGGCCACGGCAGAGTTTTACGGAAACAAGGGAAAACATATCATTACCACAGCCATTGAGCATCATGCGATCCTGCACACGGCGGATTATCTGGAGAAAAACGGCTTTGAGGTGACTTACCTTCCCGTGGATGAGAACGGTATTATTCGCCTTGGGGATCTGGAGGCGGCTATCCGTCCCGATACGATCCTGATCTCGGTGATGTTTGCAAATAATGAGATCGGTTCTGTGCAGCCCATCAAGGAGATCGGAGCCATCGCAAAGAAGCACGGTATCTTGTTCCACACCGATGCAGTTCAGGCCTACGCTCATGTACCGATCAATGTGGATGAGATGAATATCGATATGCTCAGTGCCAGCGGTCATAAGTTCAACGGACCTAAGGGCATCGGATTTCTTTACATTCGCAAGGGAGTGAAGATCCGTTCCTTTATTCACGGCGGAGCTCAGGAGAGAAAACGTCGTGCCGGTACCGAGAATGTTCCCGGCATTGTGGGTATGGGTAAGGCCGCTGAGCTTGCAGCTGCATCCATGGAGGAGCGCATTCAGTATGAGACGGAGCTGCGTGATTACCTGGTGGATCAGGTGATGACCAGGATCCCCTTCACCAGAGTGAACGGACATCGGACCCATCGGCTGCCCAACAATGCCAACTTCAGTTTCCAGTTTATCGAGGGTGAGTCTCTGCTGATCATGTTGGATATGGCCGGAATCTGCGGCTCCAGCGGATCTGCATGTACTTCCGGTTCTCTGGATCCCTCACACGTTCTGCTGGCCATCGGATTGCCCCATGAGATCGCCCATGGTTCGCTGAGATTGACGCTCAGCGAGGAGACCACAAAGGACGATATCGATTATGTGGTAGAAAATCTGGTCAAGATCGTGGAGAGACTCAGAAGCATGTCACCTCTCTATGAGGATTACGTGAAGAAGGCATCTGAGAAAAAATAAGCAAAACAGTGATCAAAGATCATAGGTAATAACAAAATAACAATAAATAACAGACAGTAAACAGATACCCCTGCCGGGATACGGCAGAGAAACGGAGAAGATATATGTACAGCGAGAAAGTAATGGACCATTTCCAGAACCCCAGAAATGTAGGAGAGATTGAGAATGCCAGCGGTGTCGGTACCGTGGGCAATGCCAAGTGCGGCGATATCATGAGAATGTATCTGGATATTGACGAGAACGGTGTGATTCGTGACTGTAAGTTCAAGACCTTCGGTTGTGGCGCAGCTGTGGCCACCAGCAGTATGGCGACGGAGCTGGTGATGGGTAAGACCGTGCAGGAGGCGCTTCAGGTGACCAATAAGGCAGTAATGGAGGCCCTTGACGGACTTCCTCCGGTAAAGGTTCATTGTTCCCTGCTTGCAGAGGAGGCGATCCACGCGGCTCTGTGGGATTATGCACAGAAGCACAACATGAAGATCGAAGGTTTGAAAAAGCCTGTCAGCGATATCAGCGAGCACGAGGAAGCTGAGGACGAGGAGTATTAATCTGTCGTTGATGCGCCGATTTATATGAGGAAATTATGACAAAGAAAAAAGTTGTCGTGGGTATGTCCGGCGGAGTGGATTCCTCCGTGGCGGCATATCTGTTGAAAGAACAGGGATACGAGGTCATCGGTGTGACCATGCAGATCTGGCAGCAGGAGGACGTGGATCTGTCTTCCGAGAATGGGGGATGCTGTGGGTTGTCAGCGGTGGAGGATGCCAGACGGGTGGCAGAACTGTTGGAGATTCCCTATTATGTGATGAATTTTCGCAGAGAATTTGACGATAAGGTGATCCGCTATTTTGCAGACGAGTATCTGGCGGGGCGGACACCCAATCCCTGCATTGCCTGTAACCGATATGTAAAGTGGGAGTCGCTCCTGAAACGGAGCATGGAGATCGGGGCGGACTATATAGCAACCGGTCACTATGCCCAGATCGGCAGACGCTCAAACGGCAGATATGCCATCCGCAATTCGGTGACAGCTCAGAAGGATCAGACTTATGCCCTGTATAATCTGACCCAGGAGCAGCTGGCTCATACATTGATGCCGGTGGGAGCCTACACGAAAACGGAGATACGTCAGATGGCAGATGATCTGCATCTGCCCATTGCGGCCAAGCCGGACAGTCAGGAGATCTGCTTCGTGCCGGATCAGGATTATGCCGGATTTATCGAGCGCTACCGCCCGGAGGCGATACCTCCCGCAGGCAATTTTATCCGTTCCGACGGAACGGTCATTGGGCGGCATAAAGGGATCACCCATTATACGGTGGGACAGCGGAAGAAACTGGGGATCGCCATGGGACATCCCGTGTTTGTAAAAGAGATCCGTCCTGAGACCAATGAAGTTGTTATCGGTGAGGCCGATGAGGTGTTCAGCAAAGTGGTTTATTGTAATCAGGTAAATCAGATGGCGGCAGAGCAATTTACAGACGGGGACCGGTTCCTCGGAAAGATCCGCTATGCGCATAAGGGACAGATGTGTACTGTCCGATGGGTGGATGAACAGACGTTAGCTTGTGTGTTTGATGAGCCGGTTCGGGCCGTAACGCCGGGACAGGCTGTGGTGCTGTATGACGGTGAGTATGTGGCCGGAGGCGGAACGATTATCGGGGGAGAATGATGAAAAAACACAAAATTTTGAGTGTAATTATGGCGTTAATTATCCTTACACTGATAGGATGCGGAGAACTCACAGAGACCAAGCCTGCTGACGGAACGGCGGAGAGTTTTCAGCAAACGCAGGATCAGACGCAGGGGAAGCCCACGGAAGGGACTTCGGAAGAGACGCCGGAGCAGGTCGCAACTGAGGCACCGACAGAGGTTCCATCTGCTTCGGAAGGCAGTGGTGAGGATAAATACGAGGAAGTCAACGATACGGTTTATACCACTGATCGGCTCAATGTTCGCAAAGAGGAAAGTACCGAGGCGGAAATATTGGGAGTTCTCGATAAAGGTGAGGCCGTAAATCGAACCGGTATCCACGAAACCTGGACCCGCATCATTTATCAGGGACAGGTGGCTTTTGTGGCTACAGCCTATATT
>JAFOFP010000261.1 GCA_017387285.1 Lachnospiraceae bacterium | reverse complement strand
TTGCGGTGAAGGTCCGCCGGGTACTGCCTCCTCTGTTTGTGCTTCTCATTATCGGAGCCTTTTATCTCTCCGGCAAGTGTCCTTATTGCTATAGCTTCAATGACCTGCATACGGCCAAGATGAGTGAACGGCAGGCCGCTTATTTTAAGATCAAGGACACCTTTGGTACCAGTAATATGGTGGCTCTGGTGGTCCCTTCGGGGAATTATGAGGCCGAGTCTGCCATTTTGGAGGAGATCGTCACCTATGATGAGGTAAAAAGTGCCATGGGTCTGGCCAATATAGAGGCCATGGGCGGATATATGCTGACAGATGCCCTCACCCCCAGAGAGCTGGCAGAGCTGGCGGATCTGGATTATGAGGTGGCTCAGACGTTGTACGGTGTCTATGCCGTAGATGAAAATCAATATGGTGAATTGCTCAACGGTCTGGATGAGTATCGGATTCCGTTGTTTGATCTGTTTCTGTTTTTGAAGGAGCAGATGGAGGTCAAACATCTCTCCCTGGACGGTGAGACGCAAGAAATGCTGGATGAATTGTTTGTTCAGTTGGAAAATGCCCGGAAGCAGTTACAGAACGAGAAGTATACCCGCATGGTGGTCTATCTGAATCTGCCGGAGGAGAGTGAGGAGACCTTTGCCTTTTTGGATGAGCTTCACCGCGTGATCGGAAAATATTATGACAATGATTATTATGTGGTGGGAAATTCCACCAGTTCCAGAGATCTGGCAGCCTCCTTTATTGAGGATAATCTGCTGATCAGTATCCTCTCAGCGCTGTTTGTTATTGTGGTACTTTTGTTTACCTTCCAGTCAGTGGGACTGCCTATTTTGCTGATCCTTGTGATCCAGGGAAGTATCTGGATCAACTTCTCCATTCCCACCATCACCGGTCAGCCCCTCTATTTCCTTGGATACCTGATCGTCAATGCGATCATGATGGGTGCAAATATCGATTACGCCATCGTGATCTCCAGCCACTATCAGGAGAAAAAGAGAGAGATGCCTCACAAACAGGCCATTGTGGAGGCGGTCAATGCGGCCTTCCCTACGGTGTTCACATCGGGAAGTATGATGGCCTCTGCAGGATTGTTGATCGGAAATATGTCCGCTCAGCCTGTGGTATCCATTATGGGAACCTGTCTGGGAAGAGGCACGATTATTTCTATTATCTTAGTGCTCTGTGTTCTGCCTTCCATTCTGGTGCTGGGCGATTCCATCATCAACCGAACCAGTTTCCGAATGAAAGCCATTGAGCTTCCTGCCCATACAGCCTCCGGAACCATGAGGGTTGAGGGTCATGTGAGAGGTTACGTCTCCGGTATGGTGGATGCGGATTTCCGTGGAATTCTTCACGGACAGATCAATGCGGCCATATCCACGGAGACTTCGATCGAGGATATGGAGAATGATGCGGTGCAGGGAAATTCGGCCACAGAGAACAATGAAGTCTGTGAAAATATGAGTCGGAAGGAGGGGCAGCATGAGTAAGATCGCAGAGAAAATCATCAATAAAGGAAAGATCATGCTGGCAGGACTCCTTATCGGTGTCTGTCTGTCGGCGGTATCCGTTCTGACCGTATTTGCTGAGAAAGAAGAAGCGTTGACGGAAACAACGAAAGAAATATTGTCCATTGCCACGGTGGAAGAATTTCTCGCGTTTGCCGAGAATTGTCGTCTTGACAGCTACAGCCAGGGACTGATCGTGGAGCTGGAGGCGGACATTGATCTGACCGGAGTGGATTTTTCCGGTATTCCTATCTTTTGCGGCAGCTTTGAGGGCCGCGGATATTCGATCAAAGGCCTGAATATTGCCGGGAAGGGTTCTGCGGTGGGACTGTTCCGTTATCTTGAACGGGAGGCGTCCGTGCGGGATCTGACCGTCTGCGGAGAGGTCATCCCATCGGGGAGCCGCTGTATCGTAGGCGGAATCGCAGGTGTAAATCGCGGTGAGATCGAGAACTGCAGCTTTGCCGGAACGGTATCCGGAGTGGAGTTTGTGGGAGGCATCGCAGGCAGCAACGAGGTCACCGGAATGATCGAGGACTGCCATACACAGGGAAAAATTCAGGGAAATCACTTTGTGGGCGGTGTGGCAGGACAAAATTTGGGACTGATCTGTCGGAGTACCAATCACAGTGGAGTCAATACGACGGCGGCCCAGAATACGGTGGATATTTCTGATATTACATTGGATATCTTGACGGGATCGGAGTCGGTCGCGGCAGTTACGGACATGGGCGGTATTGCCGGGGTGTCAGCCGGCGTGATCCGGGATTGCATCAATCATGGAAATGTGGGATACCCCAGCATGGGTTATAACATCGGAGGAATTGC
>JAFOFP010000260.1 GCA_017387285.1 Lachnospiraceae bacterium | reverse complement strand
TCCTACATGTTTACCAATATTCTGGTCACTCTGGTGAAGAATGTGATGGTGATCTTCGGTGTACTGGGCGCTATGCTGGTGTTGAATTACGCCCTGACGCTTATGGTGCTGTGTTTTGTGCCTTTCGTGGTTCTGTTCACGGTGATCTTCCGTAAGTTTTCCCGTAAGGTACATCGCGGTGTCAATGATGCCACTACCGACATCAACACCTATCTTTCTGAAAACCTCTCCGGTATGAAGATCACGCAGATCTTCAATCAGGAGAATCGCAAGATGGAGACCTTCCTGGAGAAGAGCAACAATCTGAAAAAGGCAAAGCGGAATCGACTGATCGTCTTCGGCGTTTTCCGCCCCTTGGTTTATATGCTGTATATTTCCTCGGTTATGTGCCTGCTGTATATGGGTGGTAAGGGATACATTAAGGATCAGATGCTGTTTGGACAGACCATTACATCCGGTGTTATCGTTACCTTTTATATGTACATTTCCAAGTTCTTTAACCCGATCCAGACTCTGGCGGAGCAGTTTGATATGCTGCAGCGTTCCTTCGCCTCTGCGGAAAAGATGTTCACGATCATGGATATGGTTCCCGAGGTGGTGGATGAGGAGGATGCCATCGAGTTGGATGAGATCAGGGGTGAGATCGAGTTCAAAGATGTATGGTTTTCCTATAAGCCTGACGAGTGGGTATTAAAGGGTGTGTCTTTCCATGTTAAGCCCCGCCAGACCGTAGCCTTTGTGGGCTCTACCGGTTCGGGAAAGACGACGATCCTCTCGCTGATTTGTCGAAACTATGATATTCAGAGGGGACAGATCCTTATTGACGGTATCGATATCCGCAAGATCAAGATTTCCTCGTTGAGGAAACATTTCGGTCAGATGCTTCAGGATGTATTCCTCTTCTCCGGTGATATCCGCAGCAATATCATACTCCGCGAGGAGAATATCTCCGATGAGGAAGTGATGGAGGCATGCCGTTACGTCAATGCGGATTCCTTTATCAATAAGCTGGAGCACGGTTTGGATGAGGTGGTTCGTGAGCGGGGAAACAATTTCTCTGCCGGTCAGAGACAGCTTCTTAGCTTTGCCCGCACCATCATCCATAAGCCTTCGGTGATTATTCTGGATGAGGCTACGGCCAATATTGACACGGAGACCGAGATCCTGATTCAGGATTCCCTGGAAAAGATCAAGGATATCGGAACCATGTTGATCGTTGCCCATCGCCTGTCCACGATTCAGCACGCGGACAATATCATCGTATTGTCTCACGGTGTCATCGAGGAACAGGGCAATCATCAGGAATTGCTCCGTCAGAAGGGCAGATATTATCAGTTATATACATTGCAGTTCAACAAACAGCAGTTGCTGGGGGCGAAGTGAAAATGAATCGGGGGATTGCCGAAATGGCAGTCCCCCGTTGTTTTTTTACTCATACATAAAGAAAAACATCCCCCGGGGAGGCTTAAAGCTGGGAAAAAAACATGATAAACTCTAATATACCGAGCTATGGGAGAAATTCTGCGACAAAAAGGAGGATCGGCATGGTACTTGACTTTGACAGCGGCCGTATACAGGCTCGCCTTGAGCATACCGTGAAAACATTGGTTGACCGGGTATCCTTTTCGTTGGATGAAGGGCAAAGTATGGCGCTCATCGGAGAGAGTGGTTCGGGAAAGACCATGACAGCCATGTCCCTGATGGGGCTCCTTCCCGCCAATGTGCGGATGGAACAGGGGAAAATCATGTTTGAGGGGCGGGAACTGAAGCGCCCCGGAGACTTCAGAAAAGTGCTGGGAACAGAGATTGTTTATATTCCCCAAAATGGTTTGGAGTGTCTGAATCCTTCAAAACTGGTCAGAAGTCATTTGTATGACAGCCTGAAGAAAATGGGGATCTCACGCAGTTGTTGGGAATCCCTGGCCATAGCGAAATTGAGCTGTGTGGGATTTACAGAACCTGAGCAGATTCTGGACAAATATCCCTTTCAGCTGTCCGGAGGGATGGCACAGCGGGTGACCATTGCCATCGCTGCCTGCTCTCAGGCGAAGCTGGTGATCGCCGATGAACCTACCAACGGCCTTGACCATGAGGCAAAGGTGAAATTTATGGGGATGTTAAAGGAGATTTTTCCACGGTCGGCAAAGCTGATCATCACCCATGATATCGGTGTGGCGCAGCTCTGTGACCGGACATTGGTCCTTTGCGGCGGACGGATGATGGAATGCGGTGAATCGGAGGAACTATTGGAGACGCCCAAACACCCCTATACCAAAGCACTGATGGGGGCGCTGGTGAAAAACGGG
>JAFOFP010000259.1 GCA_017387285.1 Lachnospiraceae bacterium | reverse complement strand
GGCTTGAACTCCGCCGGAGCGGTTTCACCGCCGCCGGGAACAAGATCCAGCACCAAAGCGTTCTCCTCCCGGGGAATCCAGGCAGTAAGTTCCACCCATCCCGCTTCCGTTACGATGCGGCCGGTGAGGGTTGCATCATAGAGTGAAAGACGCAGATCGCAGCCGGTAACGCGCCCGCGGGTAGCGATCTCCACGGGCCCCAACTGCAAACGTCCCTGGGAAAACTGTTTGTCCATGATGGTATATTTTTCCAGCGGACGGTTATCGTAGATATCTGTCCGTCCGGGTTTAAGATGCAGCCGTCCGGACTGGGGATCGACATAGACCAGCACTCCGAAGGTGCCGTTACCCAGGAAGGGACCTTCGTCCCAGAAGGTGGGGACCTGTGTCCATACAGGATCCTGACGAGAAAGAAATTCCTGCAGTTTTTCAGCGCTGAGTTTCATATTCACAACGGTATACCTCAACTTTCCGTTAGTATTATACAAATATTCTTTCGCAATATCCACCGACCGATGGGCTTCGCGGTCATAAAAGTTCCCTTCAAATCCCATTTCGAGGCCCAGTTATCCTGCCCAATCCTCTATGGACAGGATAACTCTGATTGGTTCAAAACATACTGGAATCAGTATAGCACACAAAAAAAGAGAAGTACAGACACATTAAACAAGTGCTCTATACTTCTCTTTTCCACTATTCCAATTTAGACTGCAACATCAACACTGCATCTTATTTCTCGTGGGCTCTCAGCTGTCCCAAGGATCCGCCGGGATGGCGCTTTACATATTCCTGAGGAGAAAGATCCACATATTTCTGCAGGTATACGCTGAGGGTCTGCAGGACAAGGGTCTCCGCCAGAATGGACATTCTCGGTGCGCGATTCATGGGGCCGCCCTCTTTGGGCACGCCTGCGAACAAATGAACCTCACTCTCCTTTGCCAGCCAGGACTCAGGATTTCCGGAAACGCCGATGATCTGACATCCGTTGTTCTTGATCGCCAGAACAGTGGATTTCATCTCAGAGGTCTCTCCGCTGTTGGAGATGAAAATTACGATATCTCCCTCCATCAGCTGTCCGCAGGAGCCGTGAACCGCCTCTGTTCCATGAAGGAAATAGGTGGGGGTTCCAACGGAAGAAATCAGGGAGCTGATGTAACCGGCAATATGGCCGGGCTTACCGATTCCGGAAATATGAAGGCGATTTCCTCGTTTGCCTGCCTCGATGATCAGCTGAGCAGCTCTCTCGATCTCACCCATATCCATTCCATCAATGTAGCTTACCAAATCTGTTTTCACTGTATCAAGATATACCTGACAACTCTCTTTACATGCACTCATGTTTTATCTCCTTTCTCTTAAAAACCGCGCTTTTTCAGTTCCTGTTCAACCATATCTAATGTGGGCAATGAGGGCATCGCTCCCATTTTTGATACGGTGATCCCCGCGGTATGATTTGCAAATCTCAAAATAGCCTCTGTATCCCATCCACGACATACTCCGGTGCAAAATGCCCCCACAAAAGAGTCACCTGCCGCCGTAGGATCTGCAACCTTGACGTTTGTGGCACAAGGTGAGTAAAACTCTCCCTGCTCATTGAGCAGCAACGCACCTGCACTGCCCAGTGTGATCAGCACATTTTTTACTCCCTTTGCAAAAAGGATCTCTGCTGCCCTTCTGGCCTCGTTTCGATCTACCTCTTTGCCCACGTGAGGAATGTGTACTCCCGTCATATCCTCAATTTCCGTCTCATTCGGTGAGATATAAGTCAGATACCGGTAGAGTTCCTCCGGAAGCGGTGCGGAAGGTGCGGAATTGAGCATCACCGGAACCCCCTTCTCATAGGCATACTTAGCTACCTGCACATTGATCTCCATGGGGATCTCATTTTGGAGAATGAGCATATCATAGTCACTGATGTCATCCTTCAAAAAGGCCACCTCTGATGCCTCAATGGTCATGTTTGTACCGGGGATCACCAGGATACGATTCTGCGTGGGCTCATTGGGCTTTTCCTGCAAAATAATGAGCGCACAGCCGGATGCCTTCTCTTCATCATAAAGCACATGTGATACATTGATCCCGGCATCTTTACAAACGCGAATCATCTCCTCTCCGTTTGCGTCCCGGCCAAGCTTTCCGATCATGGTAACATCTGCTCCCAGTCGTGCCGCCTGCACTGCCTGATTGGCACCCTTGCCACCCGGCGCTTTGTGAAAGGCTTTTCCCATAACGGTCTGTCCTTCACGGGGAACCACTTCTGTTGTGGCAATCTGATCCATTACGAAGCTTCCCACCACAAGAATTTTCGGTTTCTTTTCCATCCATGTCTCTCCGTTTCTTCAAGCATCCTCGATGTCCGATGCCTGACTTTCTATTGTCATATTATCATTGACACCCCATTATGTCTTGTTGTATAATCAGAAAAAATAGCACAATATTCACTTTTCGGGAGCTTTTTATGTACTCATCTTCTCTTCGCGAAAAAATACAGCACGGAACCTTGGATTTCCCTGCTGCTTATTACTATATTGATCCATCCCATCCACATTATTGCATGCCCATTCACTGGCACAAAGAATGGGAACTGATCCGCATTCGGTCCGGCAATGTTGTTCTCCATGCAGATAACCGGGAGTTCACCGCCCGCGAAGGTGATATCTTCCTGTTTCATGACAGCATGCTCCACGGCAGTCTTCCCCCCGAGGATGTGCGCTACGATTGCTTTGTCTTCGACCTTCAAGGCTTATTCCGCAGTTCCGAACGAATACAAAAAGCCCTGCGTCCCATTTACCACCTGGATGTTCTCCCCAATGTTTACTATCCCAGAGAGACCAATGCCGATCTGTTTCCCCTTGTTGACGAACTGATGGATATCCACTATCAGGGATACCTTTCCTCTGCCCCCTCGCCATACCTCGAATTAGTAACCTTGAGCTGTCTCGGCCATATTTTTGCCCGCATCCTGCAAAATGGTCATTATTACACAAAATTAAAGGATCCTGCCGGATCATCCCACCGGATCGTGCGGATAAAATCCGTCCTGGAATTCATTGAGCAAAATTATCACACGGAACTCACTCTGGATACCCTCGCAAAGACAGCCGGGATGAATCCCCGTTATCTTTGCCGTATTTTCAAAGAGACCACTACCCTTTCCCCCATTGATTATGTGATCAATTATCGGATCGAACAGGCATGCCGTCTCCTTTCCACCACCAAATTGTCGGTGATCGATATTGCTTTGGAATGTGGATTTAACGACTGCAGTTATTTTATCCGAGCATTCAAGCAACGCAAAAAAGTATCCCCTCACCAGTATCGCAAACTGTCAGAAATGAAATAAACTGCTGCTTCGATATAGGTTGTCCCTATTTGCGAAACCAAGCAAAATCCCGTCCGCTTTAAATAACGGTTATGCGTGAAAAGATATACTTCATCAGTTCATCCTTGCTGTCCAGCTGCAAAACATACTGAAACTCATTGTACAAAATTTCTTCCGCTTCCTTGAAGAACTCATTGTCTGTGGGGGCGAAGATCGTGGCGCCGCTGTCATTGACCGGTTTTAAGACAAAATAATTCCGTTTAACCCCGTCAATGATTTTTTCCTCTGTCTTCTCAATCCGGCAGACACCTTTCTTGCCGTAAATAATGACATCGTCTACTTTAAACATCGCTATCTTCCTCCCCATCGCCTTTGTTCTCTGATGAATCTATTGTAACATTTTATTTTTTGATTTTCAAAAGCCTTTTTGCTCGAAATTCCAGAGAAAAAAGCCCTGAATCATGCGCATTTCGAACAAACAAAGAAGAGAAGCGCCGACACATTAAACCAATGTGCTGCGCTTCTCTTTTTATTTTTCCAATTTTTTACTTAGATTTATGCATCGATGGTGGAGATGGTCAGTGTGGTCTCCTCCAAAACATCCAGCAGAGCGTCAACTGTATCCAAGGAGGTGAACATGGTCACGTTGTACTCGGTTGCGATCTGACGCAGCTGTGCACCATCGTTGTGGTCGCTGGCAGCGGGAGCCTTGGTGTTGATGAAATATGCGATGTGTCCCTGACGCAGTGCATTGGGAATTTCATCACTGCCGTCGCTGATCTTCTTCAGGGCATGAGTACGGATACCGTTCTTCTTCAGGAATGCCGCTGTACCTGCAGTCGCCTCAATATTGAAGCCCAGCTTGTAGAAACGACGGATCAGAGGCAATGCCTCTTCCTTATCTTCATCCGCAATGGTACAGAATACGGTGCCGTAATTCTGCAGATGCATTCCGGATGCCTGAAGAGCCTTGTATACCGCACGAGTCATGGTGCGATCGTAACCGATGGCCTCACCGGTGGACTTCATCTCAGGAGACAGATAAGCATCCAATCCGCGGATCTTATTGAAGGAGAATACAGGTGCCTTAACATACCAGCGATCCTTCTCATCGGGATAGATATCAAAGAATCCCTGCTCCTTCAGGCTCTTACCCAGGATAACCTCCGTAGCAATGTCGGCCAGAGAGTAACCGGTGGCCTTGGACAAGAACGGTACGGTACGGGAAGAACGAGGATTTACCTCAATAATATATACGTTATCCTCATTGTCTACAATGAACTGAATGTTGAACAGGCCTACAATACCGATTCCCAGACCCAGCTTCTTCGCATACTGAAGGATAATGCCCTTCACCTTGTTGGAGATGGAGAAGGGAGGATATACAGAGATAGAGTCTCCGGAGTGAACACCGGTACGCTCTACCAGTTCCATACTACCGGGAACGAACACATCGCGGCCATCACAGATGGCGTCGATCTCTACCTCGCGGCCCTGGATATACTTGTCAACCAGAACAGGCTTGTCCTCGTCGATCTCTACGGCGGTTCTCAGATAATGACGCAGCTGATCTTCATTGGCAACGATCTGCATTGCACGTCCACCCAGAACGAAGGAAGGACGAACCAGCACAGGATAGCCGATCTCAGCAGCCGCAGCGATACCGTCCTCCATATTGGTAACTGCCTTACCCTTTGCACGAGGAATATTCAGCTCATTGAGCAGGTTCTCAAATGCGTTACGGTCCTCTGCGCGATCGATGGCAGCACAGTCTGTACCAATAATCTTCACACCGCGGTCATACAGGGGCTGTGCAAGATTGATGGCAGTCTGTCCACCGAGGGAAGCGATAACGCCCTCCGGCTTTTCGAACTCAACAATGTTCATCACATCCTCCGGAGTAAGGGGCTCGAAGTACAGCTTATCGGCAGTGGTATAGTCGGTGGATACGGTTTCCGGGTTGTTATTGATGATGATTGCCTCGTAACCGGCCTTCTTAATGGTCATTACCGCATGTACGGTAGAATAGTCAAACTCGACACCCTGACCGATGCGGATAGGGCCTGCACCCAGAACGATAATCTTCTTCTTATCCGTCAGGCGAGAGGTATTTTCTCCGGTGTAAGAAGAATAGAAGTAAGGAATATATGCACCGGTATGGCAGGTGTCAACCATCTTAAACACAGGGAACAGATTCAGCTCCTTGCGCATGTTGTACACATCCAGCTCACCGCATTTCCACAGGCGGGCAATATATTTATCACTGAATCCCATCTTCTTTGCTGCCGTGAGGATTTCTGCATCTCTGCGCACACGCAGCTGCTCTTCCATGTCGATGATGTTTTTAAATGCCTCAAGGAAATAGGGCGTGATCATGGTAACCTCGTGGAGTTTCTCCAGAGATACCCCGTGATAGATCAGCTCTGCAATGGCAAAAATATTGTCAGAACGGAATTCCTTGATGTAATCCAAAAGCTCCTCCACATTCATGTGGTCGAACTTAGGCAAATGCATATGGTTTGCACCGATCTCCAGAGAGCGAATACCCTTCAGCAGCGCCTCCTCAAGATTGGATCCGATACCCATAACCTCACCGGTAGCTCATCTGAGTGCCCAGCTTGTTGGTCGCAGAAGCAAACTTATCAAAGGGGAAACGGGGCAGCTTGGCAATCACATAATCCAGCTTAGGCTCGAATGCAGCGTTGGTGTTGGCAATCTGAATATCTTCCAGTGCCATACCCACAGCGATCTTTGCGGTAACCCGGGCAATGGGGTAACCGGATGCCTTGGAAGCCAACGCGGAAGAACGGGAAACTCTGGGGTTAACCTCGATCAGATAATACTCAGAGGTGTGAGGATTCAGTGCGAACTGGACATTACATCCGCCCTCGATCTTCAGCTCCTTGATGAGCTTGATGGCAGAGTCATTCAGCATCTTCTCATCCTCTTTGCTGAGGGTCATGATGGGTGCAACTACACAGGAGTCACCGGTGTGAACACCAACGGGGTCGATATTCTCCATACCGCAGATGGTGATCGCATGGTCGTTGGAGTCACGCATCACCTCAAACTCAATTTCCTTATATCCCTTAACGGACTTCTCAATCAGAACCTGATGTACAGGAGACAGATTGAACGCATTGATACCGATTTCCATCAGTTCTTCTTCGCTGTAGGCAAATCCGCCGCCGGTTCCGCCCAAAGTAAATGCGGGGCGCAAAACAACCGGATAGCCAATGCGCTTTGCAGCTTCCTTGGCTTCCTCCAGAGAGTAAGTGATTTCGGAAGGAATAACCGGCTCACCGATGGACTCACACAGTTCCTTGAACATCTCACGGTCCTCAGCGCGCTCAATGGATGCACTGGAGGTTCCAAGCAGTTTAACACGGCACTCCTTCAGAATGCCCTTCTTTTCCAGCTGCATTGCCAGATTCAGACCGGTCTGTCCGCCGATACCGGGGATGATTGCATCGGGACGCTCATGGCGAATGATCTTTGCCACATATTCCAGCGTCAGTGGCTCCATATAAACCTTATCTGCAATGATCGTATCTGTCATAATGGTCGCAGGATTGGAGTTGCACAGAACAACCTCATACCCCTCTTCCTTCAAAGCAAGGCATGCCTGAGTACCGGCATAGTCAAATTCGGCAGCCTGTCCGATAACGATCGGACCGGAACCGATGATCAGAATCTTCTTGATGTCATCTCTCTTACTCATTGCTTTTTCTCCTAAATCTTTCTAATCTACATCAATCTCATGGCAATTTACAAAAATCCGGCTCTGCGAAGAGCAAATGCGCCTCACAGAAACCGGAAAATCACACATATCATAAAAAGCCAAACGTGAACTGGTCAAAAATAGAAATAGAAGCAGCGGGACACATCATCCAAACACTATCCAAAGAATCCAACATGATATTTTGCTTAGCTGTTGTCGTCATAATGCTTCTCCTTTCTACAAAAATGCATCTGTGTAAAGGTATCACAAACCACCTATCTTGTCAACCGAAAAATCAGAAAAAACGAATAAAAATTTAGGACCTTATTTTGCTCCGTACTGCTCGTAATATGCATCGATTGCTGCCTTTAAGGTATCGTCAATAAGTACCTCTCCGTTTACCTCTTTATTGTAGAGGCATTCAACCACTTCGCTCATATCAACGATGGCCGCAGTTTCAAATCCATACAGATCCTTCACCTCATCAAGGGCACATTTCTCTCCGCCCTTGCCAACCTCCATGCGGTTCAACGATACCATAAGGCCTACGATGGTAACATCCGCAGCACCCTTTACCTTGGGAACCGTCTCTTCCATGGATTTACCGGATGTGGTAACGTCCTCGATCATGATCACTCTGTCACCATCCTGCAGCTTGCTTCCAAGGAAGCTGCCCTTGTCCGCACCGTGATCCTTCTCCTCCTTGCGGTCTGAGCAGTAACGAACCTCTTTGCCGTACAGCTCACTGTAAGCCATAGCAGTCACCACTGCCAAAGGGATACCCTTGTAAGCAGGTCCGAACAACACATCAAAATCATCACCATATTTGTCATGAATCGCCTTCGCGTAATACTCACCCAATTTTTTTAACTGAGAGCCGGTCACGTAGCCGCCCGCATTCATGAAAAACGGAGACTTACGTCCGCTCTTTAATGTAAACTCACCAAACTTAAGCACTTTACTGTCTACCATAAACCGGATAAACTCGCTCTTGTACTGTTCCATTATTCAGATCCTCCTTAGTGGATACGCACATTTTTTATATTTTAACATAAAATTAAACTATTTTGCAATACCCCACATCATCTTTTCCCAAAATCATATTCAGCCACATTTCCTCTCCCCGTCCTGCCCTCACATCGCCGCTCACCCACAGCTTTTCTATCCGCAGCTCCGGTATCTCCTTGACCAGTTCTCCAAACCTCTCCTCCGTCAGATACGTGAAATATCTTCCATCCTTCATTCCCTCGAAATCACCGTATTTGAACGACACATAGATGGTTCCGTTTTCCTTTACCGCCTTCGCCATCCGCTTCAATATGTCGGGAAGCTTTGCCTTTTCCACATGCAGGATCGATGCACAGGCCCAGATCCCGTCATACACTTCCCTCTCATCCAGTTCCTCGAACAGCATCTGCCTGACCGTGATTCCCGTGTATTCGCTTGCTATTTCGCAAAGTTCCGGCGAACCGTCCGTGGCATCCACCTCGTATCCCTTACGCAAAAAATACGCTGTATCACGCCCGGAGCCGCAGCCAAAATCCAGTATTTTCCCACCCTCCGGCAAATACTCCAGAAACAAATCCTGAATCTGAGCAAAGTCCACGTCCACTGTTCCTGCCGCGAAAGTGGCCGCATTTTTATTGTAATAGGTTAAGGTATCGGTCATACAGCAGCCTTCCTCTCCCCCCAATATTTTCGATGGATGGTAACATAATAATAAACAAACACGAACAGAGCCGCGCAGGTCCATCCCACAGGGTATCCATAGTAAATATTCCGCACATTCCAGTCAATATACATGGAAATGGCAAGGAATATCTGACGGCAGACGATCATGCCGGAAAGAGAACAGAGCATAACCACCCGGGACTTTCCAAATCCGCGGACCACGTTGGCAAAGGTCTGATTCAGGCATTGCATCACATACAGGGGCATCATGGTATGGATCATATCGATACCAAAAAGGATGGCCGCCTCATCGGTGGTGAATATTCGTACAAAAAACTCCGCATTGATGTAGATGATGGATCCAATGGCCAGGATATAAGCGCAATCAAAGAGCAGTGCCACACGGATACTCTTGAAGGCACGATCCAGGCGTTTGGCGCCGAAATTCTGGCTGATAAAGGTGGCGATGGCCTGCCCCACCGACTGAGCCACCATGCCCACAAATTTGTCGATCTTCTTGGCCGCCCCGATGCCGGCCATGGCATCCGAGCCAAAGCTGTTGATATAGCGGGAAACAAACATATTGGAAATGGAGATCAGGCTGGCCTGAATGGCTGCCGGAATACCCAGATCCATGATCTCCCGCAGCAGCCCCATCTCAATGCGCAACTCCTTCAACCGCAGACGATACACATCGTCGGTTTTGATGAGCCGACGGAACACCAGCACCACAGAGAGAAACTGGGAGACGATGGTCGCCAGAGCCGCCCCTCGCACGCCCAAGGGCAATACCACCACAAACAAAATATCCATAATGATATTGACCACGCTGGCAATGACCAGATAGATAAACGGATTTCGGGAATCGCCCACCGAGCGGAGAACGCCTGCTCCGATATTGTAAATAGCCGTGAACATAATTCCGATAAAATAGATCCGAAGATAGGCATCAGCCTCCTGAAAAACGTCTGCAGGACAAGCAACCAATTTTAGTAAAAGGGGAGTGATCAGTACGCCGGTCAATGCCATGGCCACACCGATGATCACCGAAAAGGTGACGGAGGTGTGGATCGCTCTGTGCAGTTTCCGATAGTTCTTCGCCCCGAAGGTTCGTGCAAACAGAATACCGGCACCGTTGGACAGACCGGTAAAAAATCCCACGATCAGGTGAGTAATGTCTGTGCTGGCAGAGACGGCCGCCAGGGCTGTCTTTCCCACATTTCTGCCCACCACAATGGCATCCACACTGTTATAAAGATTCTGAAATATTTGACCCATCAGAATGGGCAAGGCAAACATCAACAATTGTCCTGCTACACTTCCGACGGTCAGATCGCTGCTGCTCTTTCTCATCTGTTGTTCCTGCCTTCTCTCCGATTTTCGCACACCTACAGACACTGATTTCAGTATAACACAACCAAAAAAGAAAGTACATACTCGTCTGTACTTTCTGCCCATTTCACTGAACGATATCCTCTTGACGCTTCCACCATCCCCCGCTTATAATAAAAGAAATCTTCTATTACGAAAGGATGGATAACGCTATGCTTCCTGCCTCTGATTATGTTTCCCGTGCTCCCTGGAAATACGATATTGCCCCCTTTGAGATCGCAGATCGCCTTTACTATGTGGGCAACACATCTGTTTCTGCCCATCTGTTTGACACCGGCCAGGGACTTCTCCTTTTAGATACGACTTATGCGGAGACGGGATATCTGCTGTTTGAGTCCATCCGTGAATTGGGCTTTGAGCCTAAAGATATCCGCTGGATCGTTCACTCTCACGCCCACATTGATCACTTCGGTGCCACCCGCTATTTGGTGGAGAAATACGGCTGCAAGACCTATATGCCTGCCGCCGATCTGGATTTCCTCACCACCAAGGCTCCACTCAACTGGTGCGAGGAACTGGATATGCCCTATGAGCCCCCCTATGACACCTATTTCGATGTGGATGTGCCCATCCATCCCGGCGATGTGCTGCAGTTCGGAAATATTAAAATGACTGCCCACTGTGCTGCCGGACACACTCCCGGCACCATGGCCTATGTGTTTGAGCTGCCTTGTGGTCTGAAAGCAGCCATGCACGGCGGCATCGGCATGAATACCCTGACCAGCGAGTACACCAAAAAACATAATCTGGGTACAGTCTGGAGAGAGGCTTTCATCGACAGTCTGAACCGACTTTACGGCCTGGAGGTGGATGTGGTCCTGGGCAATCACCCCGGCCAGAATGACACCTTCGGAAAGTTGAAAAGACGGACAGCTGACAGCAATCCCTTCATCGATCCTTCCGAGTGGGATCGGATGATCGATATGCTGCGGAATAAATTCCATGAGCGGATGCTGTCAGATCCGCTGTGATAACGGTTCTCCTTTGAATGAAAAAGGGTCGCCCTCGGGCGACCCTTTTTTATTCCATCATATCGTTCATTCCCTGTTTTTCTGACAGCCACTGCAGCCTCCGCCACAGTGTTTTCCATTCATCGAACACACGGTAGCTGACGGACAGCCGATACACTTTACGCCACGTCTCTTCTCTTTGATTATGTAGAACGCCGCTCCTCCCACCAGCACCAGAAGAATGAACACCAGTATCAAATTATTCATCATCAGCCTCTATTTCCTGCCATATTCTGCGGCAAATTTTTTATCTGCTTTATCCACCAGATAAACCAAAATAGCTACCATAACTGCCACTGCGATCAGTCCGGGAACAAATCCTGCGCCGGGAACCCCGGTGGTAATCAATGTGCCGATCTGATATACCACAAAACCTACCGCATAGCCTGTGCAAAGCTGCAGTGCCACGCCTCCCCAGAACCACTTTCTGTCGCCGATCTCCGAGTTCATTGCTCCTAATGCCGCAAAGCAAGGGGGGGTGAACAGATTGAACATCAGGTATGCCAGAGCAGCTGCCTTGGTCAGCCCCATAGCCAGAGCGACCTCATTGGCTCCGCCAACCAGTGCCAATTCATCCGTGTCGATGAAACTGGTCAGTCCATAGCAAACCGCCAGTGTACCGACTACGTTCTCCTTGGCAATAAAACCGGTAACCGCTGCCGCTGCCAGCTGCCATGCAGTGATACCTACCACAGGAACCAGAATCACAGCAATGGGGTTGGCAATGGAAGCCAGAATGGAAGTATGCTCCAAACCTTCCTCTACCACCTGCAGATTCCAACTGAAGCTCTGCATGATCTGAACCACCGTGTTGCACACCAGGATAATGGTTCCGGCCTTGATGATGTACGCCTTGCCTCGGGAGAGCATGGAAATGAATGCTCTTTTCAGGCTGGGAAGCTTATACTCCGGCAGTTCCATAATGAAGAAGGATTTTCTGTACTTATGGCCGGTCAGTTTATTCACCAGCAGGGCACCAAAGAAGATCAACAGAATGCCCACGAAATACATCAGTGTACCTACCCAGGAAGCATCTGCGAAAAACGCACCGGCAAAGAGAGCAATCACCGGAAGCTTTGCACCGCAGGGCATGAACGGTGTCAGCATCGCTGTGGCACGGCGCTCACGCTCATTGCGGATAGTCCGACAGGCCATGACACCGGGAATTGCACAGCCGGTTCCGATGACCATGGGGATGACTGACTTACCGGAAAGGCCAACCCGCTTAAAGATCGGATCCAGAACCACCGTGGCACGGGCCATATATCCACAGTCCTCAAGGAGAGCAATGAGGAAATACATTACCATAACCAGAGGAAGGAACCCGACAACAGCTCCCACGCCACCGATGATGCCGTCAACCAACAGAGACTGAAGGAAGGGATCTGCTCCCTCCACCAATCCGGCTACCCACTCCTGGAAGGTTTCGATCCAGCCCACCAGCACATCTGCCAGCCAAGGTCCAAGCGTAGACTGGGAAATATCAAACACAAGGAACATCACAACGGCAAAGATCGGGATTCCCAGCCATTTGTTGGTAAGGATATCATCAATCTTATCCTGCACATTGGTGTCTTTGGTAAATACCTTACGTTTCTCCACCTCGCTGACGATCTTGTTGACAAAGGCATAGCGTTTTCTGTCAGCAGTCTCGACAGCCTTTTTATCAGTCAGATCAATATTCTCCTGTACATAGGGTGCTTTCTGCGCCTTACCTGCCAGGGAAACCGCAACCTTAACCACCTCTGCCAGTCCTTTATCACTGTTGGAGGTAGAAACGGTATTCACGACCGGACAGCCTAACTTAGCCGACAATTTCTGTGAATCGATCACATTCTCCTTTTTCACATTGATGTCGCTCTTATTCAGTGCCACCACCACAGGGATCCCCAGTTCCAACAGCTGAGTGGTAAAAAACAAGCTTCTGCTTAAATTGGTTGCATCTACGATGTTGATGATCACATCGGGATTCTCATTCTTCACATACCCGCTGGTCACACTCTCCTCGGAGGTAAAAGGGGACATGGAGTATGCGCCGGGCAAATCCACTGCCAACAGCTCCTCATCTCCATCATAAAAACTTTTTTTGATCGGTGCGAGCCTTTTATCTACGGTAACACCTGCCCAATTTCCGACCCGCTCATTTTTACCGGTCAAGGCATTGTACATCGTGGTTTTTCCACTGTTTGGATTGCCTGCTAATGCGATTCTCATTTGTGATCCTCCTGCTGCTTTACATTATTTTATATCCATGTTTTGGAAAACTATCCCTATTTATCGTGGGTAGGCGCACCTAACTTACTTGTAAAATATATGCGGTGCATAAGCACCACAGTATATTTTCCGTATAGGATGTCAGATCAGAATGGCTGCTGCCAGCTGTTTATCTATATTATAGCGGCCATCCTTGATGGAAACGACACAGCCACCTTTTTTATGGGAAATAACCGTGATCGGCTCCCCACTGTAACAGCCCAGTGAAAACAGAAATGCATCCAACTCCTCATCATCGGTCTGAATATCCTTGACGATATATTCTACACCTTCCTGCGCCTCTGCTAAACTCATGATAACCTCCTGCCAAAACAGAATTAGTCTTTCCTAACCACGAATAGGATAGCATTGCCTAACCGATCTGTCAAGTATTTTTTTGTATATTTTTTCCACCGCATACGGATATTGTCTCTCCCTTTCAATCTATGCTGCAAACAGAAAAACAGCCACACAATCACTGTATGGCTGCTGAATATTCATTCTATGTTCGCGATCCATTACCTTTTGAAAAACAGTACCCCCAGACACTCCGGTCCGCAGTGACTGGAAATGGTGCATCCTGCCTTTGTCTCCAAAACCTCTGCAAAGGGGTGCAGCTCCTTCACCAGTGCAACTACCTTTTCCACAATCTCATCAGGTACATAGGAGTGGGTCACAAAAATCCGATCCATGCAAATATCGTC
>JAFOFP010000258.1 GCA_017387285.1 Lachnospiraceae bacterium | reverse complement strand
GAGGCCTTCGGAGGATACACCGAAAATCTTCTGGCCATGCGCTTAAATGTGGAGCATGTGAATTTCTCCATGATCAACGATGAACTTTGGGCCAACCGTATCGTGGAGAACGGGATCACTTATATTCAGGTTCATCCCACCTTCCTCTATGAGTCCATGTGGAATCTGATGGTGCTGATTATCCTGTTGGTTTATCGCAGTCACAAAAAGTTTGACGGAGAGATCTTTTTCTTATATCTGTTCGGGTACGGACTGGGCCGTGCATGGATCGAGGGAATGCGCACCGATCAGCTTTTGCTTTGGGGAACCGATCTGGCAGTATCTCAGCTGTTGGCTATCGCTTTGGTGGCAGTGTCTGCCATTGTGATCGCAGCGAAGCGGATACAGGTGAAGAAGGTAAAGGCTGCCGTGGATGCGGCAGATACCGGAGCAAAAGAGGCGTCTGTGGAAAATGAAAGCTTGGAAACCGATGAAAAGAGGGGGTAATGGATGGAGAACCGACTGATCAGCAAGAAAGCCGTGAATTTGATGTATTCACTTATGCTGACGTTGATCGCAGTATCCGGCCTTGTGGATGGATATGCTTCTTCACGCTATGTATTTAAGTATTATACTTACCAATCCAATCTTTTAGTGGCTGTTATTTACGGTATACAAACAGTGCTGTGTGTGTTTGCGCTGAAGGGAAGTCGACTGAGAATTCCTGCCTTTGTCAAGGGCCTGACCGTCCTGGCGATCCAGGTAACCTTTCTCACGGTACTCTTTTTGCTGAACCCGTTTGGTTTTCCGAAAGATTGGCTGGATGCAAGGATCCATTATGTGGTTCCGCTGATGACTTTGGTGGAATGGGTTCTGTTTGAGTCCCATGGTGAATTGCGTTGGTATTATTCTCTCTGCTGGCTGATGGCTCCGGTGGCATATTTGATTTATGTATATGCCATGGTTCGGCAAAATGTGTGGTTTGGTGTGGATAGAGTACCCTATTTTTTCCTTGATTACAGAACCCTTGGATGGGGGAGAGTAACTGTCTATACGTTGCTCATTGCAGCGCTGGTAGTGTCGGTAGGAATGCTGATGGTGTGTGTTGATCATTGGATCTGGCGAAAGAAATCATCTTGAGATAGCCATGAAAAGAGAAAAATTAGGTTGAAAAATGCACTGAACACGTAAAAAAATATAAAAAATAGTGATTATTTATCCGGTTTTGGAAAAACTTTACCAAATATGCAAAAAAGCAAAAATTGTGCTTGATATTTTGTGACAAATTAGTTAGAATAATTAGTGGTTGATTTTGTGTTAACAATATAACAAAAGTCATTTTAGGAGGAATTCAATCATGGCAGTAAAAGTAGCAATTAATGGATTTGGCCGTATCGGTCGTCTGGCTTTCAGACAGATGTTCGGCGCAGAAGGTTACGAGGTAGTAGCAATCAACGATTTGACCAGCCCCGCTATGCTGGCTCATCTGCTGAAGTATGACTCTTCTCAGGGTAACTACCTGGCTCAGGGTCACACTGTTGAGTCTACCGAGGATTCCATCATCGTAGATGGCAAGGAGATCAAGATTTACGCAGTTAAGGATGCTAAGGAGCTTCCTTGGGGCGAGATCGGTGTTGACGTAGTTCTTGAGTGTACCGGTTTCTACACCTCTAAGGCTGCAGCATCTGCTCATATCACCGCAGGCGCTAAGAAGGTTGTTATTTCCGCACCCGCTGGAAACGACCTGCCTACCATCGTTTACAATGTAAATCATGAGACCCTGAAGGCTGAGGATACCGTTATTTCCGCAGCTTCCTGTACCACCAACTGTCTTGCACCTATGGCAAAGGCTCTGAACGATCTGGCTCCCATCAAGTCCGGTATCATGTGCACCATCCATGCATACACCGGTGATCAGATGATCCTTGACGGTCCTCAGAGAAAGGGTGACCTTCGTCGTTCTCGTGCAGCAGCTATCAACATCGTTCCCAACAGCACCGGTGCTGCAAAGGCTATCGGCCTTGTTATCCCCGAGCTGAACGGAAAGCTGATCGGCGCTGCTCAGCGTATTCCTACTCCTACCGGTTCTACCACTATCCTGACCGCTGTAGTAGAGGGTAACGTTACCAAGGATCAGATCAATGCAGCTATGAAGGCAGCAGCTACCGAGTCCTTCGGTTACAACACCGACGAGATCGTTTCCAGCGATATCATTGGTATGCGTTTCGGTTCCCTGTTCGATGCAACTCAGACCATGGTTCTGCCTCTTGACAACGGCACCACCGAGGTTCAGGTTGTTTCCTGGTATGACAACGAGAACTCCTACGTAAGCCAGATGGTTCGTACCATTAAGTACTTCGCAGAGCTCGCTTAATTAAGGCACATTAAGACCTTGTGAGGGTCCGGTCATTTGGACCGGACCCTTTTTTCGCAATATGAAGTGAGAATCTATTCTTAAGGAGATGATTACTATGCTTAACAAGAAATCCGTAGATGATTTGAATGTAAAGGGCAGAAGAGTTCTGGTTCGCTGCGACTTCAACGTTCCGTTGAAGGAGGGTGTGATCACCGACGAGACCCGTATCGTTGCAGCTCTGCCCACCATCCAGAAGCTGATGAATGACGGTGCAAAGGTTATTCTTTGCTCTCACCTTGGCAAGGTAAAGAATGGCCCCAACGAGGGTGAGTCCCTTGCTCCCGTTGCAGTTCGTCTGTCTGAGAAGCTTGGCAAGGAAGTTGTTTTCGTAGCAGATTACAATGTTACCGGCGAGGCAGCTACCGCAGCAGTTGCAGCCATGAACGAGGGCGATGTTGTTCTGCTTCAGAACACCCGTTTCCGCGGCAAGGAAGAGACCAAGAACGGCGAGGAGTTCAGCAAAGAGCTGGCTGACCTAGCTGACGATTATGTATGTGACGCATTTGGTTCCTCCCACAGAGCACATGCTTCCGTGGCAGGCGTTACCAAGTTCATCACCGAGAAGGGCGGCTCCAATGCAGTAGGTTACCTGATGCAGAAGGAGATCGATTACCTCGGAAATGCAGTAAACAATCCGGTACGTCCCTTCGCAGCTATCCTTGGCGGTTCCAAGGTTTCCAGTAAGATCGCAGTTATCAACAACCTGCTGGATAAGGTTGATATCCTCATCATCGGTGGCGGTATGTGTTATACCTTCGCTAAGGCTCAGGGATTTGAGATCGGTAAGTCTCTGGTTGAGGACGAGTACCTTGACTATGCTAAGGAGATGATCGCAAAGGCTAAGGATAAGGGCGTTAAGTTCCTGCTTCCCATCGACAATGTAGTGGCTAAGGAGTTCAATAATGACGCTCCTTCTCGCATCGTAGGCGAGAGCATGGATGCTGACGAGATGGGTCTGGATATCGGACCTAAGTCCAGAGAGCTGTTCGCTGAGGCGATCAAGGAAGCAAAGACCGTTGTTTGGAACGGACCGATGGGCGTATTTGAGATGCCTAACTTTGCAAAGGGTACCATCGCAGTTGCTGAGGCTCTGTCTCAGATCGAGGGTACTACCATCATCGGCGGCGGTGATTCCGCAGCAGCGGTTAACCAGCTGGGCTTCGGTGACAAGATGAGCCACATTTCTACCGGTGGCGGCGCTTCTCTTGAGTTCCTCGAGGGTAAGGACCTGCCCGGTGTAAGTGCAGCAGATAATAAATAATTAAGGAGATAATATCCCATGGCAAGAAGAAAAATCGTAGCCGGAAACTGGAAGATGAACATGACTCCCAGCCAGGCAGTAGAGTTGATCAATACCTTAAAGCCCCTCGTAGCAAGCGAGGACGTAGATGTAGTTTGCTGTGTACCTGCAATCGACATCATCCCTGCTCT
>JAFOFP010000257.1 GCA_017387285.1 Lachnospiraceae bacterium | reverse complement strand
TTGCGCTACATCTTCTTTGCAGGGCAGGGTAATTAATAATTTTATCATAACATCCACTCCTTTTTGAAAGAGTATAGCACAGAGGATATTCCTTCGTAAAGTGGGGAGATTCTTATGGACAAAGGAATCCCTATTTGATACTATATTTATAAAGAAAATACAGGAGGTGTTCCCAATGGCGACAAGAGTGGCTGTGATGAGTATTATTGTAGAGAATGGAGAAAGTGTGGAGAGTCTGAACCGGATTCTCCATGAAAACGGCCGGTATATTATTGGAAGAATGGGCATCCCTTACCGGGAGAAGGGAATCAATATCATATCTGTTGCAATGGATGCACCTCAGGATGCGATTTCTGCCATGTCCGGCAAGATCGGCAACCTGCCCGGTGTCAGCGTCAAGACCGCCTATTCATCTGTTGTCAGTGAGGTGTAAGTATGAAACGGTCCAAAGTCAATGAAGCGTTAAAAGAACTGGAAGCCATGTGTGCCAAATACTGTTGCTATCTGCCTCCTTTCTGTCATATGACACCTGCCGATTGGGAAAAGGCAGGACATGAATATGATGAAGTACGGGACTGCATGCTGGGCTGGGATATCACCGACTATGGCATGGGGGATTTCGACAAAATGGGTTTTTCCCTCATCACCATCCGCAACGGCAACCGCAATATGCCGGAGAAGTATCCCAAGGTCTATGCGGAAAAACTACTCTATCTGAAAGAAGGACAGTATTCCCCCAATCATTTCCATTGGTATAAGACCGAGGATATTATCAACAGAGGCGGCGGTAATGTACTGATCCGTGTCTATAACAGCCTGCCCAATGAGGAAATCGACTATGTGTCCGATGTGACGGTTCATACCGACGGCCGTACTTACACGGTGCCTGCGGGAAGCCAGATCAAGCTGACCCCAGGTGAGAGTATTTTCATCCAGCAGTATCTGTACCATGATTTCGTAGTCGAGCCTGGTACCGGCCCGGTTCTGCTGGGCGAGGTCAGCCAGTGTAACGATGACAACAATGACAACCGTTTCGCAGAGCCTATCGGCAGATTCTCCGCCATTGAGGAGGACGAACCCCCTTACCGCCTGCTGTGCAACGAATATCCCAAAGCAAAATAATCAATCCTCAATCCTTCCGCACCAATCCGGTGCGGAAGGATTTTTCTGTTGACAAACGAGGCAGCAATCGTATATACTGTCAATAGTTGAATGATTGCTCAATTATTAAAATGAGGTGAAGCAAATGGAAAAGCATATCTGTGATTGCGATATGATCCATGAGGAAGTGGTGGAAGTTACCCGCAGCCGGATGCAGGAAGAATCAGAATATCTGGATCTGGCGGGTTTGTTTAAAATGTTTGGAGACGGTACCCGGGTGAAGATTCTCCATGCCTTGGAGCTAAATGAGATGTGCGTCTGCGATCTGGCGGCCTTACTTGGCATGACCAAGTCTGCCATCTCCCATCAGCTGAAAGCGCTGCGGCTTTCCAATCTGGTAAAGTTCCGCCGGGATGGCCAGGTGATTTATTACTCCCTGGCAGATGATCATGTGAAGTATATTTTGGATATTGGCTTTGACCATATCCACCATGTATGAGGGGGCGCGTTATGAAACGGGAATTGATCCTGGAGGGTTTGAACTGCCCCAATTGTGCAGCCAAGATCCAGACGGATGTGGAAAAACTGCCGGAGGTATCCGGTGCGGTTTTGAATCTAATGAAGCAGACGCTGACTCTGGAGATCAGCAAAGATGAGGATATCTTCGGCAAGGTGGAGAGAATCGTCCACCGGTATGAGCCGGATGTAAAGGTAAAATGGAAAGAAGATAGCCATGCCCATAATGAAGATTTCGATGTGAAGGAAATGCTCCTGCGGATGGGTCTTGGTGCTACTGTTTTTGCATTGGGCTTCTTTTGGGGAGATGCCCGTTCCGTTCCAGTGGGATTGGCGATTTATATTGTAGCCTATGGAATTTTAGGCTATGATGTGGTGCTGGGCGCTGTCAGAAATATCATCAAAGGCCATGTGTTTGATGAGAATTTCCTCATGAGCCTTTCTTCCATCGGCGCGTTCTTCATCGGAGAATACCCCGAAGCGGTGGCGGTGATGCTGTTTTACCAGGTGGGTGAGTTTTTCCAGGACCTGGCAGTACACCGCTCCAGAAAGTCCATCTCTGAACTGATGGACATTCGTCCGGAAACAGCCACGGTGAAGCGAAACGGAGAACTTTTGACGGTGTCTCCGGAAAGTGTGGCAGCAGGGGAGTGGATCGTGGTAAAACCCGGAGAGAAGATCCCTCTGGATGGTGTGGTGCTGATGGGAGCTTCCATGGTGGATACCCGGGCGCTGACCGGAGAATCCGTGCCCAAATCTGTGCATCCTATGGATGAAGTCCTTTCCGGCTGTGTCAACGAAACCGGACTGCTGACCATCCAGGTCACCAAACCCTATGACCAGTCTACGGTTTCCAAGATCATCGATCTGGTGGAAAATGCCTCTGCCAGGAAGGCCCCTACGGAGAATTTCATTACGGCCTTTGCCCGTT
>JAFOFP010000256.1 GCA_017387285.1 Lachnospiraceae bacterium | reverse complement strand
TCCTGCGTTATCGCTTGGTTCTTTCCTTACCGTCAGTGGGGGTTATTTGTTCAGTGTTTCCTGTATAAACCGATCGATCATGGCCTTGGACTCGGGTGCTACGATAGAACCGATGGCCTCGCCTTTTCGATACAGCACCAGCGTAGGGATCACCTCGATCTGCTCGTCCTCAGCCAGTTTGGGGTAGTCGTCAATGTTGAGCTTTGCTGCGATGAGTTCATCCTGATATTGGTCGGCAACCTTGTCGTAGGCAGGTCCGATTCGTCTGCAGTAACTGCACCAGGGAGCCCAGAAGTCGACGAGAATGGGCTTGTCCTCCTTTATTTTCTCGTAGAATTGTTCGCTTGATATTTGAATAGCAGCCATAAGTTGTTGCTCCTTTCTTCTATGGGATGGTTCAGCGACCATGTTTTTCTTTGTTGAGGATAGTATAACCGGATATGAAAATGATTACCGTGATATTGTCACAAAAGATGAATATTTCGAAAGTTGGAATTACAAAAAGCCGTATACAATTGATTGACCATGTTGTATAATGAACCATAAAGAATGATGATCGCCGGAGGAGAGAAGAATGGCCATGGAGTATCAATCATATATTCCCTTCTGGGACAGGCTTACCGCTGACCAACAGGAGCGGATCGGTGAGGTGATCCGTTATCAAAAAGTAAAAAAAGGGACCTTTATTCACGACAGTGAAGCGGACTGTCTGGGATTGGTTGTTGTCCGTTCCGGCCAGCTTCGCGCCTATATGTTGTCAGAGGATGGTCGGGAGATCACCATCAGTCGTCTGCTGGAGTACGATGTCACCCTGCTCAGTGCTTCCTGCGCCATGCCGGATATGCAGTTTGATGTGATGATCGAGGCGGAGAAGGACAGTGAGTTTTGGAGTATTCCTGCATGTCTGTTCAAAAATCTGTCCGACGAATCGTTGGCGGTGTCCAACTATTCCAGAAATCTGTTGAGCAATAATTACTCTGAACTGATGTGGCTGATGGAGCAGATCATGTGGAAGAGTTTCGACAAGCGGCTGGCAGAGTTTTTGCTGGAGGAGGTCAGACTGGAGGATTCTCCTGTGCTGCAGATCACCCATGAGCGGATCGCTAACCATATGGGTACGGCCAGGGAGGTAGTCACCCGGATGCTGCGTTATTTTCAGAGTGAGGGTCTGGTCAGGCTGACAAGAGGATCCATTGAGATCGTCAGTGAGGAGAAATTGGAAAAATTGCGGTGACGGGATCACCGGGGTAAACGGATATACGTAGTAAGTAAAACAAATGAGAATCAGAGCGGAGGAAACCATGAGAAACGTAAAAAATTTGAATCAGGACTGGATGTTTATGAAGGATTGCGGGGAGGCATTTACCGCAATGGATGAGCTGACCGAAAGAGGAGAGCAGATCTGTCTGCCTCACACATGGAACGGAGTGGACGGCCAGGACGGAGGAAATGACTATTTCCGCGGTGCCTGTGCCTATGTAAAGTGTTTGAAGAAAGAGGATATTCCGGCAGGAGATAAGGTTTATCTGGAAATCTGCGGTGCTAATTCCTCTGCTGATGTGTACATGAATGGGGAGAAATTGGCTCACCATGACGGCGGATATTCCACCTGGAGAGTGGAACTGACGGAGAAGCTGAGTAAGGAGGGCGCGGAGGACGTTCTCACCATCGTGGTGGACAATGCGCCCAATGATGCAGTTTATCCTCAGACAGCGGATTTCACCTTCTACGGTGGACTTTACCGAAATGTCAATTTGATCGCAGTGCCGGAAACCCATTTTGATCTGGATCATTTTGGCGGAAAGGGTCTTAAGATCACTCCCGTGATGGAGGGTGCTGATGCGATCGTGGAGGCAGAAGGGTTTGTCTCCCATTGGCAGAGCGAGGATCAGGTGAAGTTTGCCATCGTTGATGCAAAGGGAGCCGTGGTGGAGGAAATGATCATCGGACAGCCTGTGGCAGAGACAGAGACTTCCGTATCGTTGGTCGGAAAGATGGTAATTTCCGGTGCGCACCGCTGGGACGGACGTCGTGATCCTTACCTTTATACCCTGAAAGCAGAGCTGATCCGGGGAGAGGAAATTCTGGATGAGGTGGTTTCCCGATTTGGCTGCAGAGAGTTTTCCATTGACCCTGAGCGCGGATTTATCTTAAACGGCAGCGAGTATCCTTTGCGCGGTGTGTCCCGCCATCAGGACAGATGGGGCATCGGTAATGCGTTGCTGCCCGAGCATCACCGGGAGGATATGGATCTGATCTGCGAGGTGGGTGCAAATACCATTCGTCTGGCTCATTACCAGCATGACCAGTATTTCTATGATCTCTGTGACGAGCGCGGTATGGTGATCTGGGCTGAGATTCCTTATATTTCCAATCATTTAGCGGTGGCTGACGACAATGCGATTTCCCAGATGAAGGAGCTGATCATTCAGAATTACAATCATCCCTCCATCGTGGTGTGGGGACTGTCCAACGAGATTACCATGGGTGGCGCAAAGGATCCTGATCTGCTGCGGATGCATCACCTGCTCAACGATATGGTTCATGATATGGACAAGACCAGACGGACAGTCATGGCTTGTATTTCCATGTGCAATATGGACGAGGAGTATGTTCATATTCCCGATGCGGTTTCCTACAATCATTACTTTGGCTGGTACGGCGGAGACACTTCCATGAACGGCCCCTGGTTTGACAAATTCCATGCCAAGTATCCCAATAAGCCCATCGGTGTCAGTGAGTACGGCTGCGAGGCACTGAACTGGCATACTTCCGATCCTAAGCAGGGCGATTATACCGAGGAATATCAGGCATATTACCATGAGGAGCTGATCAAGCAGCTGTTTACCCGCCCCTATATCTGGGCGACTCACGTGTGGAATATGTTTGATTTCGGTGCCGATGCCAGAGCAGAGGGCGGCGAGAACGGACAGAACCACAAGGGTCTGGTAACCTTTGACCGCACCTATAAAAAGGATGCCTTCTACGCTTATAAGGCATGGCTTTCCGATGATCCCTTCGTTCACCTTTGCGGCAAGCGCTACATCGACCGTGTGGAGGACGTGACCAAGGTTACGGTTTACTCCAATCTGCCTGAGGTGGAGCTGTTCGCAAATGGTGTCAGCCTCGGAAAACAGACCAGCGAGGATCATTTCTTCTATTTTAATGTGAAGAATGAGGGCGAGACCGTACTCACCGCAGTGGCAGGGGAGTATCGTGACGAGGGTGTGATCCGAAAGGTAGATACCATGAACGAGGATTACATTTTGAAGGAGAAGGGAGCCGTTCTCAACTGGTTCGATATCACCATGCCGGACGGCAGATTCTCCCTCAATGATAAGCTGGGTGACATCATGTCTACCCTTGGCGGTAAGATTTGGCTTTTAGGTCTCGGCCTGATGCTGAAGAAAAAGATGGGTCAGCGTGATGCAGAGAAGAAGGCGGCTGAGGTGAAAAACGGTGGAGAGGAAAAGAAATCCTCCGGAGGCGGTTTTAGCAGTATGAAGATTTCCAAGGAGATGATCCAGATGATGGGTGGCTTTACGGTGATTCGTCTGACCGGAATGATCGGAATGATCAATATCAGCTTTACCAAGGAGGAGCTGCTCAAACTCAATGTACAGCTTAATCGTCTCAGAAAGCCCAATAAGTGAGATTCGTTCGGCATCTTTTTTGCCGGAGGAAAACCGAACAGCTAAAATAGGATGGAGTTGTGGATATAATCATGAAAAAAGAGACAGAACATAAACAGGGAGTAGAGAAAAGCGGGAGAAAGACAGTGAGCGCAAAAACCAAGATCGTCCTGATGGCGGTTGGCGTACTGGTGATCGCGCTGGGCTTTGGCGGCTTTCTGGCATGGAAGAATAAGGCGAAGATCGAATTTGCTCTGCGCTACGATGCCGATTACAAAAATGCCAGCGGCGTCAGCTTTACGGATCAGACGCATCAGCTGGCCACCAAGGATCGGGTGGTAGGTGATATCACCTATACCGATAATGGCAGTTACGTCTATTCCAACGGACTGCCCAGGACTTTCTCTGCGCTGGTGCGGCTGGACGAGGAGGACAGAGGCGGAGTCATCTATGGCAATAACATCGGGGACATGACTACCTATCTGGAGGGTCTGGACTTTTTGAGTTTTCAGATCACCGGTGACGGGTATCCCCAGCTGTTTTTGCGGGACAGCAGCAGTCAAACCGGAACCGCCACCCTGCCCATCGATGTTCGCGGAAAGGATTGGGTGCTGATCACTGCCGTATATGATACCAAGCGTCAGCAGGTCGACTGGTATTTAAACGGTATTCTGGCCGCAGCAGGTGACAGCTATCGCTATGATTTCTACTATACTTCAAAGATCAACAGTGAAAAGTGGAATACCTTGCCGGTGATCAACAGCTATTCCGGCGAATACGATTTTCTGGATACGCCGGCATATCAGGCCATGAAGATTGGCGGAGATTATACCTTCACCCTGGATACCGGCAAAAAGAAAAGTACATACAATGAAAATTATTTTTCCGGAGAGATCGCTTACATCAGCTCATGGACTACGGTCCGTACCGCAGAGGAGATTCTGGCAGAGGCCAAGGCTCTGCAGGCAGATGCCACCGATGTACCAAAGGCTCAGGACGGTCTGCTGACCAGCTGGAGCTTTGCAGGAGACGGAGACATCCTCAGCACGATCTATGAAGATCAGTCCGGGAGAGGATACCATGTGATCCCTTACTGTGAACTGGTAAGTGATCTGGATCAAAAATATCTTTCTGAGCAGGGAATCAGCACAGAGATCGCAGAGGGCGATTATCGTATTGCGGTCATTCCCGATATTCAGAATATTAACCGTGATGTGAAGGGCTGTGATTCTGCACTGCTGGAGGAGTACGTCCGGTGGATCGTGGATCACAAGGAGGAATACAATATCGTCGGTTACCTGTGTATGGGTGACCTGACCCAGAACAGTGAGATCAATGGAAAAGGTGTCATCTCTGATCCCGGAAAGATCAAGGGTGAGTGGCAGCGGGCAGCTGCCGCATTTGAAAAGCTGGATGAGGCCGGCATCCCCGGACTGCCCATGCGAGGAAATCATGACCGCAGTGCTTTGTTCAATGAATATTTTGATGTAAATGTCTGGTCGGAGAAGGAATACTTCGGAGGCGTATACGAGGAAGATTATCTGGATGTGTGCTATTGGTACATGAGTGCCGGTGAGCGGGATTATCTGGTGTTCAATCTGGGATGGTCCCTGGGAAGTCTGGCCGCAGAGAATTATGGCGGACTGGGCGGCACATCCAATATGACCGAGATGGGCAATAACAAATTAAAGTCGGTGCTGTATCACCCGGAGGTTGCACAGTGGGTAAATGATGTCATTGATGCCCACCCCGATCATTACGTGATCATCACCAGTCACAACGGACTCAGCTGGGAGGGAAATCTCTCCCATGACAGCGGAAGTAATATATTCTGGGAACAGGTGCTCAGTAAGCAGGATAACATCGTCATGGCCTTCAGCGGCCATCACCACAATGCAGACGTGGCCTATAATTACTATCAGCGGGGAGATGGAGAGGTGTTCCCCTATCTGTTGATGGATGGACAGGCTACC
>JAFOFP010000255.1 GCA_017387285.1 Lachnospiraceae bacterium | reverse complement strand
TTCCAATGTGCTCTTGGTCAGAGCAGTCAGTCGTTCGGTCTCACTGATGACGATGCGCATATACTTGTCCTGCATTTCCGGAGGGATCGTTCCGTCCAGCATGGCCTCCAGATAGCCCTTGATGGAGGTCAGGGGAGAGCGGAAATCGTGGGACACGTTGGAAATGAATTTGCGCTGGTACTCCTCCGCATGATTCAGCTCATGGGCCATGTAGTTCAGGGTGTCCGCCAGCTGCCCCATCTCGTCCTGGCTGTGGAGGATCAATTCGTATTTCAGATTGCCCTGTGCATACTCCATGGCTGCGGTATTGATCCGATTCAATGGTTTGAGGACAATGAGACGAACCAACAGCAGGATAAAGAAGGCCAGTGCAAAAATAATCAGGAAGATGATGTACTGAACCTCAAGAACAGAATCTCTGGCTTCATGAACGATCCTGACCGGCTGGTGGATCATCACGTAACCGTAGGTGGTGAAATTGGCTGTGATGGGAGCATAAGCGGTGATCACATCGCCCGAAGGGTATTGGCCTGCAAAGTTGCCGATGAGGAAGAGCCGATCTCCGGAGGCCGAAGGATCAAACCCCTCAAGGCGGTTGTTTACCAGACGGTAGGATGTGTCATAGCTGATCATGCCATCGGATTTTACTAGCCAGATGTCTGCATCCAACGCCGCCGCCGCACCGTTCAGTGTCTGGTAGGTGGATGGATCCAATCCGTCGGTGTAAGTTCGGCGGCAATCCCGGGCGATCAGGCTGGCACGCTCATAGAGATTTCGTCCGTAGTGATCCTCCAGATAGCGTAAGGTCACCTGAGAGGAAATGGTGGAAATGGCAATGATCCCCAGAATACCGAAAATAAAATAGCCGATCAGCAGCTTGGTAATGATGGAATTTTTCATCGTCTGACCTCGAATTTATATCCGATTCCCCATACCGTGTTGATGGCCCAGGAAGGGTGTTCGCCGATTTTTTCGCGGATACGCTTCACATGGACGTCAACGGTGCGGGTATCACCAACATATTCATAGCCCCAAATGTGATCCAAAAGCTGGTCACGGTTAAAGACCTGATTGGGTGAGGTGGCAAGGAAATACAACAGTTCCAGTTCCTTTGGAGGCATCTCGATGTTCTGCCCGCGGCAAAGTACGGAATAATTGGTGATATTTACGATCAGATCAGGATACTCCACATAGTTTCCGCTCTGCTTGGATGCAGAAGAGCTTTGGGGTGCAGGTGCCTGAACGGTGCGGCGCAGAACCGCTTTGACCCGGGCAACCATTTCCTTGGAATCAAAGGGCTTGATGATATAGTCGTCGGCACCCAGTTCCAGACCAAGAACCTTGTCGAAAACCTCTCCCTTGGCGCTGAGCATAATGATGGGCACATGGGAGGTTTTGCGCAGCTCACGGCAGACCTGATAGCCGTCAATGCCGGGGAGCATCAGATCCAGCAGAATCAGATCGGGCTGAAAGGTGGTGAACGCCTTCAGCGCGGCCTCTCCGTCATTTACAATATGTGTCTCGTAGCATTCCTTGATCAGATAGAGGGAGATCAGCTCGGCAATATTGTTGTCGTCGTCAACGATCAGTATTTTCTGTTTGGTGGTCATGGGGTATCTTACTCCTTTCCGGTTTTGAACTCTACGATGGTCACACCGCCGCTGCCTTCGCCGTAGGCACCCAGACGGTAGGAGGCTACCACAGAGGAGCGGCGAAGAAGCTGATGGACGGCAGCCTTTAAGGCGCCGGTTCCCCGGCCGTGGATAATGCGGGCCGTGGGGAGATGAGCCAGGTAGGCATCATCCAGATATTTATCCAGGGTGGGAATGGCCTCGTCGGTGGTCATTCCGATCAGATTAAGTTCAGTGGAGATGGATGAGCTCTTGCCCATGCCGATGGCGCTGGAGGAACGCTTCTGAGTTCGTTTTCCTGCGGGCAGCTGACTGCCGAGAGCGGTGATGCCGCTCTCATCCAGAAGCCGGAGGTCTGAGATATTGACCAGAGAACGGAGAATGCCCATCTGCACATAGAGATCACCCTTTTGGTTGGGAAGGGTGCTGACTGTACCGGTCAGATTGAGAGACAGTACCTTGACACCGTCACCCACGCGGAGCTTTTTCGGGTCGATGGCTTTGCCCTCGGGAACCGGAGCTTTTTTCTTGGCAGAGCGTGCATTGTTTTTCTCCATTTCCTTGCGGAGAGCCTCGCGCTCCTTCTCCAATTCACGGGCGATGCCGCTGTCGCCGGAGATCCGGTTAATATTGCGGATCGTCGTGTCGGCTGTCTTTTTCGCCTCGGCCAGAATACGGGATGCTTCCTCGGATGCTTCCTTCAGCATACGCTCCCGCTGGGATTCCAGACGGTCCTGCTTGGCGGAGAGCTTTGATTTTAACTCGGCGATCTCTGCTTTGTAGCGGGAGACCTCCTCCTTTTCCTGCTCCAGACGGATGCGGTTCTCCTCCAGACCGGTCAGCAGGTCCTCGAACTCCACATCCTGCTTGTCCAGACGGGCAGAAGCGTCGTCAATGATGAACTGAGGAAGTCCCAGTCGTTTGGAGATGGCGAAGGCGTTACTCTTACCGGGAATGCCGATCAGCAGCCGGTAGGTGGGGCGAAGGGTGGCTACGTCAAATTCACAGCAGGCATTTTCCACACCGGGGGTAGACAGGGCAAATACCTTTAACTCGCTGTAGTGGGTGGTAGCCATGGTGCGAACCTGCATATTGTGCAGGAAGGTGAGAATGGCGGTGGCCAGAGCCGCACCCTCGGTGGGATCGGTTCCGGCACCCAGCTCATCAAAGAGCACCAGAGACTGACTGTCTGCCTTATCTAAAATAGTAACGATATTGGTCATATGGGAGGAGAAGGTACTGAGACTTTGCTCAATGCTCTGCTCGTCTCCGATGTCGGCAAATACTTCGGTGAAAACGGAAAGCTCCGAGCCCTCGAAGGCCGGAATGTGCAGGCCTGACTGTCCCATGAGGGTGAACAATCCCACCGTTTTCAGGGAGACGGTTTTACCGCCGGTATTGGGTCCGGTGATGATCAGCTGATGGAAACTGCCGCCCAGTTCCAGATTGATGGGGACTACCTTGTGGGGATCCAGCAGAGGGTGGCGTCCGTCCTTGATGCGGATATATCCATCTTCATTGAAGCGGGGTTCACTGCACTTCCACTTGCGGGAGAGG
>JAFOFP010000254.1 GCA_017387285.1 Lachnospiraceae bacterium | reverse complement strand
TGCAATACCATCCCCATCCACCTGATCCGGATACAGTTTGATGGCAATGCGCAAGAATGTATTTTCCCCTTTCTCCGCCTTGGCCAAAAACGCCTCCCAGGCTTCTCTGCCACCAATCAGTTCACTGTGGTCCACCACATAGCAGCCACGGGCAAGCGCCTTGTCAGGATCACCATCCTCATCAATATCCCAAAAGCCCGTATACTTGCCCTTGGGGTCATAGGTTGGCATTTTGACCACAGGATCAACTGCCTCTGTGGCCCCCTCCTGCTCTTTTTTCTGTCCGGCTTCCTCACAGCTCGTCAGGCATCCCAGGAGGAACAAAACCGTCAGCAAAATATAAATCCATCTCCTCAGCCTAGTATTTTTATTCTCCATACTCGTCCCCCATTTATGTATTTCTACTTGATCTCCTTTGTCTGCCGATTTTCCCACATTTTGGGGTAACCGTTTTCCTTGTCGGTCACCCTGTCAAGTTTGGTTCCCAACAAACCGGTCACCCCGCCGAATTTGTCAGAAGTGTCGTCACCACCACCGCCAGCAAGACCAAAAATCCGATGGCCGAATACAGCGTCAATCGTCGATAGGACAATATCTGCCTAATTCGCACTCTTATCCCTGCTCCGCCGAAACCGGAAGCAAACAGCTCCTTTTGCTCTTCATAATCCAACAACGCCGATGCGTATTCCTTACATTGATCCTCCCCACAAATACTGATCACCTTTTCATCACAAGCCAGCTCCATGTCAGCCAAAAATCGCTTCAGAAAAAGCCAAATAAAGGGATTAAACCAGTGCAGACAGCAGGTCAGCAATGCGATCATGCGCCACAGATTGTCCTTGCGGCGAATGTGGGTCTGCTCATGGAGCAGAACATAATCCAAGTCACTCATCTGTTCTGTTTCACTTACCCTTGCATTTGCTTTCTCCTCTGTATTTGCTTTGCCTTCTGCATTCACATGTCCATCATTCTCTGAGCCACCTCTATCGCGCAGCCCGAGAAAGGCGGGAACCACGATTCGCGGCCGGAACACACCGAACACCATGGGGGAGGTGACCTTATCCGACTGATAGATGTGACCGCTTATCCGCTCTGCCGTCTTCAGTTCCCCAATGGTGCTCCCGTAAATCATCACCCCCGCCAACAGCACCGCCAGTGCCGCGACGAGCCAGATCATCTCTGCCGTGGAAAAAAGGAGCTCATAGGCATTTTTCTTGTACACAATGGGGAAATAGGACTCTGCCACTCCGATGGAATTCATCATGGACGACCCCTGCCAAAACTGCGTGAAATACTGCTCTGGCGACAGCTGTTCCAAATATTCCACCGGTCTGACCGTTACTTTGCGGATCAGTCTCATCAGACTGTATTCCGAATCAATACTGAAGGGAAGCCATAAACGGAGCAGTGGAACAGCCCACAGTACAAAGCTCAGCCGTTTGGGCAAGTTCAAAAATCGCTGGATCAGCAAGACCGCACCTCCCACCACCGTGCCGGCAATGCTCATATTCAGAACCCAATAAAACACTTCGCCGTTCATGAGTTCACCTCTTTTCCAACAGCTGCCTCAACTCATCGATATCCTGTTTGGAAAGCTTTTCATCCTCCAAAAGTGCGGAGAACAACGCTTTTTTCGAGCCGTGATAAAGCCGGTCGATCAAACTCTCCGTCTCAGACCGACGGGCATCCTCCCGCTTCACCAGAGAAGTACACATAAATCCCGGCTCACTGCGTAAGATCACGCCCTTGTCCACCAGTTTTTTGATCACTGTATAAGTGGTATTTTTATTCCAGCCGATTTCCTCTGCCGCCACCAGACTCAATTCCTTGGCACTGACCGGCTCCCGATCCCAGAGCATCTCCATCAATTTCCATTCACTGTCAAATAATTTGGTATGCATCGTTTCACCTCTATAATTTGTTTACTTGCATTATTCGCGACTCAGACTATCACTATCGTCTATATACTATCACGATAGTCTGTATTTGTCAAGTGAGGATTTTCCAAAAAGAAAAGCCATCACTCAAATGAGTAACGGCTTCGCATCTTTTGCAGAGAAAACTTGAAAACTTAGACCATATATGATATATTTTGCAACCATTTCACCCACAGATCAGCACATACGCCACCACTGCCAAAATCACCTGAATCATGGTAAAGCGCACCACCACCTGCGTGTCAGACCAATGATGAGTCTTTCTCAGATGGTCATGGATAGGCATGCGAATATCCTTCCAAATACTGATCTTAAAGAATCGTTTCAGGAAGATTTTTACTAAGCCGAGACCGCCATCGATGATCAGCATACCGGCCAGCAATATGTAGGCAAAGGGATTTCCGGACTTCATGGCGATCACCGCCAGATAAAAACCGAATGCACGGGAGCCTGCATCACCCATGAGCATGCTGCTGGGGGAAGAATTAAAGCAAAGATACGCGAAAGTCACCGCCACAAACAGGTAGTTCGCCAGCGCATATTCGCCCAGTGTCTCCCCAAAGATCACACTGAATCCAATCAGTGCCACACTCCACATATTGGCACACAGACCATCCACTCCGTCGGAACAGTTGACCACATTGACCGATACCCAGATCAACACGATACCCAACACAAAATACAGGATCTTAGGGATCGTGATCACCAGCGTGCCAAGGACAATATCCGTAGAATTACAGCTGACAAAGGTCCACATGGTCACCGCGGAGATGATCAGATCGATCAGCCCCTTCTTATAATCGCTCCAAGGCTTGTCCGATGCGTCATCCAGATATCCGCTGAGCATCATGCAGAACAGCAGAATCAAATAAATCACATATTCTCTGGTCAACGGCACAAACAGTAGGCTTCCGATCACAAAACAGATCACCAGGAGCAATCCCACTCCTCTGATCTTGCCCTTCGACAGCTGGCCGTTAACCGCAAACTCGCGGCCCTTATCCACCGGCAAGAAAGGTAACGGGAACTTCAACGCAATAAAAGTGATCAAAAAGGTCGCCAATGCGCCGATACCCAACAACTGAATCTCTGACATATATCTAGCAAGTAAATTCCCCATTTCATCTCTCCGTTTATTTGTTTTATTTCTCTATCGCTGCAGAGCCTCTGGCGATAAAAAGTCCATGGAGTTTTTCTCTCTCATCTTCCGGTATTCCCAAAACATCCATAGCCTGTTCCATCGAAAGATTAAGCTTTTCCATTACATTCTGAACAGCAACAAGCAATAACGCTCTGGCTTCTTCTCTGCCCTCTTCTCGGCCCTCTTCCCTGCCTTCTTCCCTGATCATTAGTTTTTCTTCCCAAGTCTGCATATACTTTACCCCCGTCTGCTCGTTGGTTTTGATTCGATCAACATAGGTATGTATCTTCTGAATCCGCTCATTTCCGGTCTTTTTGGCAAATTCGCCGTCTGTACATTCGATGTAGTGGAGCAGATCTCTCAGCTCTACACTGACTTCCTCATCGTTTTTCCCTTTGGTATTCAAAAATATCCTTACGGCACCATCATTCAAGGAAAGATCCTTATTTTCATCACAATATTCCCGGAAAGTGTATCGATATCTTCCCTCTCCAAACAGATCAAACGGTGTAATCATGATGATGCATGTATTATTCAATTCATTGAAGCTGCTCACTCCGGGTTCAAGCATAGATGAATCGATCAGTCCCTGATAATATCGACTACGCTTTGCCAAATCGTTTCGATATCCGGCCTGCATCTCTGTGTCATAAACCGTTCCGTCCTCATCGACCGCATAAACATCCAACCGCACAGATCGCAACCACGGTGCAGTACGCACTTCTTTCTCCGTCTGTCCCTGCTGCAATAACTTCAAATTATCCTGCCCAAGAATAATTTGCAATACTGTTTCATGAACCTCTGGATAATCCATCACCTCGTCGAACAAAAACTTGTCCATCAGGGTCAATTCACTTAGTGTTTTCCTTTTCATCTGCTACCTCCTACATTTTATACCATAAGTCACGATCACGCAAGAGTAAGATATAAAATCTACCCTCCATTTTCATTTTACAGTATTCACTATAAATATCGTTTTAGAAGGCCTTATTTTAACACGGTGGACCTTATACGCAAACGTTATCCTTTGCATGTTAATCTCCATTGCTTGATGCAACGCCGCTTTTCCTGTATAATCATCTTATAAAAGGAGGCTTTTAATATGCTCAATGTAAATTTGAAAAACCTGCGAAAAGCCAAAGGGCTGTCCCAAGAAGAATTGGCCATCAAACTGGACGTGGTACGACAAACCGTTTCAAAGTGGGAAAACGGACTTTCGGTGCCGGATTCGGAAATGTTGATCCGACTGGCCGATGCACTGGATACTTCGGTCAATGTAATCTTGGGGGAAACGATCACTCCGGATGAATCTATCAATGAATCAAATGAAAAAGCAGAGATCCAACGAATCTCTGCCAAGTTAGAATTGCTGAACGAACAATTTGCCCGCCAAAATGAAGCCAAGCGCAAGCACCAACGGATCGCATTCCTCATCATAGGAATCGCTGCGCTAGGCTATCTGCTGGCCGATCTGGTCATTTGGCTAAGCAAATATAACCTTCTTCACACAATGGAAGAAAACGAAGCCATCGGTATCATCGGTGGTGCCGATGGCCCCACCGCCATCATGGTAGCAACCATGGAGCCGACACTGATCTCCATTCCGGCTGTGGTGGTTTTAGTCGTGGCGGCAATCGGGATATATCGGACGAAGAAGAAATAGCAATGGTTTGTTCTGCGAATTTGTGTCCGCAGTGCTGACATAAATTCATCTATGTATCCGATCTGAACTACACTATCGCATTTAAAACCATCGAGAAATAAGTTACAAATTCAACAGAGCGGGATCTCACGATCCCGCTCCATCTCTATCTACACATCTTATTTACTTAAAATACTTCACTGCCCCATCGAACATGCCCATCTCATAAGCACCCTCGACGTTCTTATACAGCCCATATCCGATTCTCTCGGAATGACCCATCTTACCAAATACTCTTCCATCAGGAGAAGTGATACCCTCGATGGCGAATGCAGAGTTATTGGGATTAAACCGTACATCTGCAGTAGGTGCGCCGGACAGATCCACGTACTGGGTAGCGATCTGGCCATTCTTTGCCAGCTCCATCACCAGCTCGTCGCTTGCCAGGAAGCGGCCCTCACCGTGGGAGATCGGAACGCTGTAAACATCGCCCACCTGAGTGTTCATGAGCCAAGGAGACTTGTTGGAAGCGATTCTGGTCTGAACCATTCTGGACTGGTGGCGGCTGATGGTGTTGAAGGTCAGGGTAGGGCAGTTCTCATCGGTGTCGATGATCTTGCCGTAAGGTACCAGACCAAGCTTGATCAGTGCCTGGAAGCCGTTACAGATACCGGCCATCAGACCGTCTCTCTGCTCTAACAGTTCGGTTACGCCATCCTTTACTGCACCATTTCTGAAGAATGCAGTAATGAACTTACCGGAGCCGTCGGGCTCGTCACCGCCGGAGAAGCCTCCGGGGATAAATACGATCTGAGCCTGCTTCAGGCGATCTGCAAAGTAGTCCACAGACTGGGAAATGCCGGAAGCGGTCAGGTTATTGATCACGATGATCTCAGCCTCTGCGCCTGCTCTCTCCAGTGCCTTTGCAGTGTCGAACTCGCAGTTGGTGCCGGGGAATACAGGGATCAGCACACGGGGCTTAGCTGCCTTGATAGCGGGAGCTGCCCACTGGGTTGCCTTGTACTCGAATGCAGGGATTTCCTTGTCATCCTGAGCGATATTGCAGGAGTAGATAGGCTCCAGCTTGTCCTCGTAGATCTGCTGCAGACCGTTCAGGCAAAGTTTTTCACTCTGATAGCTGATAGCCTCCTCCTCGGTGGTCCATCCAAGGAGCTTTCCTTCCATCTGATCACCGCACTTGTCGATGATCTTCTTTGCGCAATGTACACAGCCGTCCACTTCCAGAACAAATCCGCCGTAAGCGTAGCCAAACAGCTCATCCATGGAAACTGCCTCATCGTAGGCGAAACCGATCCGGTTACCGATGGCCATCTTCAGCACAGCCTCTGCCACACCGCCGTAGGTGGGGGTGTAAGCAGCTACTACCTTACCGGAGCGCATCTGTGCGGTTACCAGATCAAATACAGCCTTCAGAGACTCTACCTTGGGCAGGTGATTCTCATCGTAGACAGGCTTAACCAGAACTACCGGATGTCCGGCAGACTTAAATTCATTGGATACCACGTCGTCCACACACTCAGTGGTAACGGCGAAGGATACCAATGTGGGAGGAACATCCAGCTTCTCAAAGGATCCGCTCATGGAGTCCTTGCCGCCGATGGCTGCAATTTCCAGATCCTTCTGTGCCTTGAACGCGCCAAGCAGTGCTGCCATGGGCTTGCCCCAGCGTCTTGCGTCCTTCAGTGGCTTCTCAAAATACTCCTGGAAGGTCAGATATACATCCTCAAACTTTGCGCCGGTGGCGATCAGCTTAGCCACAGACTCAACCACTGCCAGATATGCGCCGTGGTAAGGGCTCTTCTCAGTGATGAAGGGGTTGTAGCCCCAGCTCATCAGGGAGCAGGACTTGGTCTCCTTCTTCTCCATGGAGATCTTGTGAGCCATAGCCTGAATGGGGGTCTGCTGATACTTTCCACCGAAAGGCATCAGTACGGTGCCTGCGCCGATGGTCGCATCGAAACGCTCGGAAAGTCCGCGCTTGGAGCAGACATTCAGGTCGCCTGCCAGTGCCTTGTAGCCCTCGCTAAAGTCAGCGGGAACTTCTTTTTTATAACAGGTAGGTGCGGTGGGAATCACGTCAATGTGCTTCTCTGCACCGTTGGAATTCAAAAATTCACGGGAGATATCGACGATATTCTTGCCGTTCCACTTCATGACCAGACGAGGCTCAGCCTTAACCTCAGCTACC
>JAFOFP010000253.1 GCA_017387285.1 Lachnospiraceae bacterium | reverse complement strand
GTTCCGGAAATCTTAGCTTCATCCACATACAGACCTTCTCTGATCACTGCAGCCAGTTCATCATCGGTCATATTTTTGTACTCTTCCGGCTCTATCACACGGGTAACTCCGGCCTGCATCTTTCCCCGGCGGATCTTATCGGTCCAACGGGGCTGTACACCGTATCCGTCCTTTATACAGAAAATAACCAGCGGAAGCTTCAATGCGCGAACCAACTTCACGATGGAAGGTTTTATGTAAACTGTCCTTCCGCTGTAGGTACGATTTCCCTCAGGGGCCACAGCGATGGAACCACCCTCCCTGGCCACTCGGGCACAGTTCATAACGGCCTGTACATCGGTCATCTGCTTTTTGATGGGAATGGGCGCAATGGCAAAACGGAGCAGCTTGGATATCCATCCATTGGAAAAAATATCTTCGGTGGCCACATAATAAATAGGGCCTTTAAAAGCCATACCCACAAAAAACTGGTCAAACACCGTCTGATGATTCAACACGATCAGATAATTCCGGTCACCCTGTTCCTTGAATTTCTCCACCTTTACGCCATAGGTCAATACGGTGTAAGGGTGCATCACAAGTCTCGCCAGTTCCGTGATCACCCTATGACGGATTTTCGTCCATTTTTTGCGTTTCGTTTTCTTCGCCATAAAAAGCCTCCGTCGCATTTTGTCTAAATATGGTTCATATCATACCTATTTTAAATAATTTAAGTATCATTTGTCAATATTTGTTTGCGCATATTCGACTTTTTCGGCAATATTATTTAAATTTTTGAAGTATTCTGATCTATTTTGCCTGCCTTTTCCACCAACTTCCCATAGATTCTTTCCACCATCCAGGGCTCCGTGCTGGCAGCTAAGGCCTCCTCCACGGAAAACCAGACTACGCCGCTGTTCTCGTCCGGCTTCATCCGGATATCATCAAGTTCCCGGGCCTCCAGCAAATAGGTCACATTGTAATGGAGATGAGACGACACATAGTTCCCTTTTTTCTCATGACCGTTCACCGTGATGATCTCCACCGAAACCGGCTCCTCACTGACAGGGATCAGATGGGTGACACCGGTCTCCTCCCTGGCTTCCTTCAACGCAACCGCCAGCAGATCCTCCTCCCCGTCTGCATGCCCTCCGGTCCACGACCATGAATTGTAAATGTTGTGGTAAACCATCAGCACCTTTGTCCGCTCCCGATTTACGATCCATGCGGAAGCGGTAAAATGAGCGGTGGTGTTGGCGCGATCAAAGGGAGTTTCTCCCGTCTCCAGAAAATCGATAAGCTTCGGGAGATCAGCCGCCTCCTGCTCATTATAGGGTGTATATCGCTGTAATTGCTCCATCAATTTCATCATCTGCTCCAACTTTCTTTATTCATGCACGATATTCATAATAAATCAAATTCTTCGTCATCGTTTTCCGGTGCCGATCCTCATTCTCATCAATCCATGTCGATTACAGTAAATATACAGATACCCGCTTCCCCGAAGCTGAAAACGGGTCTCTGCATTTCCCTCCGGATAGAACTTGACAAATTGGACTCTGTCTGCGGTCAGATAGGCCATAAAGGAAACAAAATGCTCCTTTGTCATCTCATGGCAGACAGTAAAAAACTGTTCATCCTCAACCGTTTCCACAACGACCCTATGATCGTCATCGATCTCCTCGGCCTCCAGCGGCGGAAGCATGATCCCGCAGCAGCTGATCACCGTATTCCCGGTGGCCCGTATAATATTTCCGCAAACCGGACAGACATAGAAGGTTGAGCGCAGCATATTTGACGATGTATTTCTGTTGATTACGGTGTCCCCGGACATCAGCTCCACAACCGAAACCTCCAGCGCCTTGGCGAGCGGCTCGATCAGGGTAATATCCGGCAACCCCTTGGCCGTCTCCCACTTTGACACCGCTTTGCTGCTGACACCGATCAGCTCAGCCAGCTGCATTTGGGTAATGCCCTTTTTCTCCCGAAGTTTTTTGATGGTTGCACCGGTAATATAAGTATCCATGGTTATCTCTCCTTGTCATATTGTAATATCCCCAAGATAATTCCTCTTAGCCGTTTTTGCAACCCACGCTTCGTAGAGATCAACAATTACAACTCAAACAGCCCCATCGGTTAAGATGGGGACCGTAAAAATAGGACAATGAATTACGTTGTCCGGTCGATAAACTCCTGAATCAGCATATGTTGTAATTTCACGACAATGTCTGCAGCCTTGCCGCCAACCGCTTTGCCATCAATCTGATCTGCCACGAGACACAGTGCACCTGCCGAAGATACCAAAACCTCATCTGCGTCAAACAGCTGCTCCAAATTGAAGGGCTCCTCCACAACAGGGATGTCCATTTTTTTGCAGGCCTCGATGATATGTTTTCTGGCGATACCCGGCAAAATCAGATTGTCCGCAGGTGCTGTGATCAGCGCTCCGTCTTTGATGATATGCACATTGCTGTGGGCACACTCGGTCACCCTTCCATTCCGGTGAAAAACCGCTTCAAAGCATCCGGCCTCCTTCGCGCGCTGAGAGGCCATGACGGAAGGAATCAAATTTAAGGTTTTTATGTTGCAGTGCAAAAACCGGGTATCTTCCATGGTGATCAGCTGAACAAGCTTAGTCAGGTCAAGGATTTCCTTGTGATAAATGTTGATCCAGATATTTGCTTTCGCCTCCTTCGGAAACACATGGGCTCTGACCGGATCGTTACCCCGTGTCGCTTGAAAATAAACGAAGTTTTCGCCGGTTTCCATCTTTTTAACCAGTTCATTTAGAATTTCTTTCATTTCTTCCTTTGAATGGGGCAGCTCAATTTCCAGAAGCTTCGCGCTGTTATAGAATCGGTCGACATGTTCATCCAAGGAAAATATGGTATAATTCCGGCTATAAGTGGCATCGTAAACACCATCTCCAAAAAAACAGACTCTGTCGCTCATGGGGATAGACATCTTTTCCATCTCATCCCAGACACCGTTATAGTATCCTAAATTCTTCATGAGAATCCTCCCGTTACCGTTTCGCACCGCGGTTTTCTCTGTGGTTTTATCCGATTATAGTATCTACCGGTAGAAATTGCAATAGGAATGAACATAATAACATTTTATGATCGCGCAAAACAGCCCTCACCAATACAGATGAGGGCTGTGAACAGTTGTCTTATGGACAATATACGGTTTTATCCGATTTTAAGCTGTAATTATGCTCTGGGGCACTTCAACTGAGCCTGTGCTGCTGCCAGACGTGCGATCGGCACACGGAAAGGTGAGCAGGAAACATAGGTCAGTCCGGTGTTGTGGCAGAACTCTACGGAGGAAGGATCTCCGCCATGCTCACCACAGATACCAAGCTTGATGCCTGCACGGGTAGCCTTACCCTTCTCAGCAGCCATCTGAACCAGCTTGCCTACTCCGTTCTGATCCAGTCTTGCGAAGGGATCGGACTCGTAGATCTTGGACTTGTAATAAGCATCCAGGAACTTACCTGCATCGTCACGGGAGAAACCGAAGGTCATCTGGGTAAGGTCGTTGGTACCGAAGGAGAAGAACTCTGCCTCCTCAGCGATCTCATCTGCCAGCAGTGCAGCACGAGGAATCTCGATCATGGTACCGATGTGGTACTGGATGTCGGAATTCTTCTCAGCCTTAACCTTCTCAGCGGTCTCAACTACGATATCCTTAACAAACTTAAGCTCCTTCTTCTCGCCTACCAGAGGGATCATGATCTCGGGAACGATGTCGAAACCACACTCCTCCTTCACCTCGATAGCAGCCTCCATAACGGCTCTGGTCTGCATCTTAGCGATCTCGGGGTAGGTAACTGCAAGACGACATCCTCTGTGACCCATCATCGGGTTGAACTCATGAAGCTCGTCACACTTAGCCTTAACCTGCTCAACGGTCAGGCCCATGTCTGCTGCCAGGGCTGCGATATCCTCAGCAGCGGTAGGCACGAACTCATGCAGAGGCGGATCCAGATAACGAACGGTCATGGGACGTCCCTCCAGAGCCTTGTACATGCCCTTGAAGTCTGCCTTCTGGAAAGGAATCAGCTCGTTGAGAGCCTCCTCTCTCTGCTCAACGGTCTCGGACAGGATCATCTTACGGATCTTCGGAATACGCTCAGCGTCGAAGAACATATGCTCGGTACGGCAAAGACCGATACCCTCTGCACCCAGCTTAACTGCGTTCAGCGTATCCGCGGGAGTATCCGCGTTGGTACGAACCTGCAGCTTTCTGATGCCGTCAGCCCATGCCATGATACGTCCGAAGTTACCGCCAACGGTAGCCTCTACGGTCTTGATGTCGCCCTTATAAATCTTACCGGTGGAACCATCCAGGGAAATGTAGTCTCCCTCATGGAAGGTGTATCCGCCCAGAGTAAATACCTTTGCTTCCTCGTCGATCTTGATCTCGCCGCAGCCGGATACACAGCAGGTACCCATACCACGTGCAACGACTGCTGCGTGGGAGGTCATACCGCCACGTACAGTCAGGATACCCTGAGCTGCGTGCATACCCTCGATGTCCTCGGGGCTGGTCTCAAGACGAACCAGAATAACGCGCTCGCCTCTGCCGCCCTTACCTGCGTCCTTAGCCTCGTCAGCGGTGAAGTAAACCTTACCTGCTGCAGCACCGGGAGATGCGGGAAGTGCGGAACCGATCACCTCACCTGCCTTCAAAGCAGCGGGATCGAAAGTGGGGTGAAGCAGCTGGTCAAGGGACTTAGCCTCGATACGAAGAACTGCCTCCTCGGGAGTGATCATGCCCTCGTCTACCAGATCACAAGCAATCTGAATCGCAGCGGGAGCAGTACGCTTACCGTTTCTGGTCTGCAGGAAGAACAGCTTGCCCTCCTGAATGGTGAACTCCATATCCTGCATATCACGATAGTGATTTTCAAGCTTCATTGCCAGATCCATGAACTGAGCGTAACACTCAGGCATGTCCTCCTCCAGCTTGGAAATAGGCTGAGGAGTACGAACACCTGCAACAACGTCCTCACCCTGAGCGTTGATCAGGTACTCGCCGTAGATACCCTTCTCACCGGTGGAAGGGTTACGGGTAAATGCAACACCGGTACCGGAGGTCTCGCCCATGTTACCGAATACCATGGACTGAACGTTAACTGCGGTACCCCAGTCGCCGGGGATGTCATTCATACGACGATATACGATCGCACGAGGGTTGTCCCAGGAACGGAATACGGCCTTTACCGCCTCCATCAGCTGAACCTTGGGATCCTGAGGGAACTCCTCACCGTTCATAGCGTTCTTATATACTGCCTTAAAGCGAGCGATCAGCTCCTTCAGGTCATCGGCGGTCAACTCAACATCGTAGTGAACGCCCTTCTCTTCCTTCAGCTCGTCGATGATCTTCTCGAAGAAGGACTTGGGAACCTCCATAACAACGTCGGAGAACATCTGGATAAAACGACGATAGGAATCATATGCAAAACGAGCATTTCCGGTCTTCTTTGCGAAGCCCTCTACGGAAATATCATTCAGACCCAGATTAAGGATGGTATCCATCATACCGGGCATGGATGCTCTTGCACCGGAACGAACGGAAACCAGCAGGGGATCTTCGGTATCGCCGAACTTCTTGCCATTCTCATTCTCCAGCCAAGCCATAGCCTCAAAAATCTGAGACTTAATCTCGTCAGTGATCATCTTTCCACTGTTGTAATAATCGGTGCAGGCCTCAGTGGTAACCGTAAAACCCTGAGGAATCGGGAGACCAAGGTTGGTCATCTCGGCCAGGTTAGCGCCCTTGCCGCCCAGAAGGTTACGCATGTCAGCATTTCCCTCTTTGAACAAATAAACCCATTTATTCATTTCGTACCTCCATTTTGTTTGTGAAGACGGGCATCTCCACAACGTGTAATAAGACGAACCCTCTCGATCCGCCTCGAAACTGTCTCTCCGCTCAAAAACCCTCATCACAAGGGTGGCTTCGTAGACCCGGACAATATTATAGCACAGTTACAAAAAATGTAAACTCCTTTTTTCTTTTTTTTCCTATTTTTTATATATTTTTTTACCCAAACGTTTTTCACTCCACCACATTCAAACATTTGCAAACACTTTTCGAACATATCCTATCTTTTTCTAACGAACCGATTCCAAAAAGCAAAAAGCGGAAGCCCTGACAAGGAGCTTCCGCCGCCCACCAAAGAGGGCTTAAAGGGGAGGATAAGTATTTCACTTTTCTTTCGTATCTGACTCTATTATAAACATAATTTTTGAAATCTATTCAAGGAACAGTAGATTTTTTTGAAAAGATTATGTATACTACTATCGTTTAATAAAAAATGCACCGGTTTAGGGAGGTATGATTTTGGACAGACAGGCATATACCGGATTTGCCGAGTTATATGATGAATTTATGGACAATGTTCCCTATGAGGAGTGGTGTGCCTACCTGGTCTCACTGCTCAAATCCTACGGCTGTCACCATGGGTTGGTTCTGGATCTGGGCTGCGGTACCGGAACCCTGACCGAACTGCTTGACAGCGCAGGGTATAATATGATCGGGGTGGATATCTCCGAGGATATGCTCTCTGTCGCCATGGACAAGCGGGCAGAGTCGGGGAAGGACATTCTTTACCTTCTTCAGGACATGCGGGAGTTTGAACTGTACGGCACAGTCTCTGCTGTGGTCAGCATCTGCGACTCCATGAACTACCTCACCGATCCGGACGACTTGGTCACTGTCTTTAAGCTGATAAACAATTATCTGGATCCCGGCGGATATTTTATCTTCGATCTGAATACCCGTTATAAATATGAGACGATCATGGGCAATCGGACCATTGCCGAGGACAGAGGCGATGCCGCCTTTATCTGGGAAAATGAATTCGACCCGGATGCCTCATTAAATTATTACGCTCTTGCTCTTTTTATGGAGGATGAGGACGGTCGTTACCGTCGTTTCGACGAGGAACATGTCCAGCGTGCATATAATATAGAAGATATCCGTGCTGCGGCAGATAAAGCCGGCATGGAATTTGTCACCGCATACGATGCATTTACCACAGATCCGCCAAAAGACCACAGCGAGAGGATCTATGTTGTACTCCGGGAGCAGGGCAAATAATCAAATCACATTTTACATTTTTATACGCAGGAGGTTTTATTGATCATGCAGGATTATATTATTCGCGGTACCGCCGCCGGCGGCTATATCCGTGCTTTTGCCGCAACCACCAAAAACACAGTAGAAAAAGCTCGTTCTCTCCACAACACCAGCCCGGTAGCCACCGCTGCTCTGGGACGTCTGTTGACCGCAGGCGCTATGATGGGTATTATGATGAAAGGTGAGGACGATACCTTAACTTTAAAAATCGAAGGAAACGGCCCCATCGAAGGTCTGACCGTCATCGCTGACTCCCACGGAAACGTAAAGGGTTATGCGTTCAATCCCAACGTTCTGATCCACGCCAACGACAAAGGAAAGCTGGATGTCGCAGGCGCTCTGGGTATCGGCGTACTGACCATCATCCGTGATATCGGACTGAAAGAGCCCTACATCGGCCAGTCCATTTTGATCACCAGCGAGATCGCTGAGGATCTGACCTATTACTTTGCTACTTCCGAGCAAACCCCTTCTTCTGTGGGTCTGGGCGTGCTTATGAACAAAAACAACACGGTCCGTCAGGCAGGCGGTTTTATCCTGCAGCTGATGCCCGGAGCAGACGATGCAGTGATCTCCGCTCTGGAAGCCCGTCTGGGACAGATCAGCTCCGTCACCTCCCTCCTTGACGAAGGACTCTCCCCGGAGGACATCCTGGAACGTCTGCTGGGCGATATGGATCTGGAGATCATGGAAAAAGTGCCCACTCAGTTCTACTGCAACTGCACCAAGCACCGTGTAGAGCGTGCCATCGTTGCCATCGGCCACAAGGATCTGCAGGAAATGATCGACGACAATGCCCCCATCGACGTGTGCTGCGATTTCTGCAATACCCACTACGAGTTTTCCGTGGATGATCTGAAGGACATTATCGCGCGTTCATGATCCTTCGGACACGGGCATGCTGCTTTTTGCCCTGAACATCGCGTGTTTTACCCCTTTCAGACGTTGACATCACAAAACGGAGGACTGAATCCTATGAAAAAAATACTGCTGATCGCAACAGGAGGAACCATCGCCTCCAAGCCCACCGATTCCGGTCTGGCACCCCAGATCACCTCAGAGGAGATCATCTCCTGTGTTCCGGAGATCGCTTCTCTCTGCCATGTGTCCACCCTGCAGCTGTGCAATCTGGACAGCACCAATCTGAACTGTGACCATTGGCTGGCTATGGCCCGTTGTCTGGAGGATCACTACGATGATTTTGACGGTTTCGTCATCACCCACGGTACAGACACCATGGCCTACAGTGCTGCTGCCCTCTCCTACCTGGTGCAAAACAGCCGCAAGCCCATCGTCCTGACCGGTTCTCAGAAATCCATTTACGTGCGGGACACCGATGCCCGCCGCAATCTATATGACGCCTTCCTCTATGCCTGCGATGATCATGCCCACAATGTCAAGCTGGTTTTCGACGGCAAGGTTATTCTGGGTACCAGAGCCAGAAAGACCCGAACCAAGAGTTTCAATGCGTTCTCCAGTATCGATTACCCCGAGATCGCTGTGGTTCGCGGCGGAAAATTGGTTTACTTTATCCCGGACACCGTGGCCTATCCCGAACGTCCTCTGTTTTATCATACACTGGACCCTAAGGTCTTCGTGCTGAAGCTGATTCCCGGCATTGATCCCACCATCCTCACTTATTTAAAGGATCGCTATGACGCCGTCATTCTGGAAAGCTTTGGTGTGGGCGGTGTTCCCTCCTACAACGGAGACTCAGCTTTCACCGATGCCATCCATGACTGGATATCCTCCGGCAAGACCGTCATCATTACCACCCAGGTCCCCTATGAAGGCAGCGACATGGGGGTGTATGAGGTAGGTCATTCCATCAAAAACGAATATGGTGTGCTGGAAAACTATGATATGCCCCTGGAGGCTGTAGTGACCAAGATCATGTGGATCTTAGGGCAGACCAAAGATCCGGAACTGGTACGGTACATCTTCTATACCCCTGTGCAGAAGGATATTATTCTTTCGTGATATACACCGGAATCTCATATTTTTTACATCGGCTACGAAGATTCCGGTGTTTTTCTATGTCTGTGTCCACTTATTTGTAATAATTTCTTTTGTTCATCTCCGTTTTAATTACTTAATGCTTGACTTTTTATTATTTCGTAGTAAAATTCAATATAGGTAACTATATTTTTCATTATTTAAGGAGGCGCACTATGCAC
>JAFOFP010000036.1 GCA_017387285.1 Lachnospiraceae bacterium | reverse complement strand
AAGATTGCTGCTATGTGCGAGAAGATCGCACCGGTGCGTCCGGACAAGTGTCCTCCTGTCATCGAAAACTCCGACCGGGACTTGAGAGATATGTGTTACCGCAATGCCCACAAGCTGTACGGCCCCAATCTGCCGGACATCGTGGTGGAGCGGTTGGAACGTGAACTGAACTCCATTATCAGCAACGGCTTTGCCGTAATGTATATCATTGCCCAGAAGCTGGTGACCAAGTCCAATGAGGACGGTTATCTGGTTGGTTCACGAGGCTCCGTTGGCTCGTCCTTTGTAGCCACCATGGCAGATATTACGGAGGTTAATCCCTTGAGTCCCCACTATATCTGTCCGGAGTGTTATTATGTGGATTTTGATTCCGATGAGGTAAAGGCTTACGGCGGTGGTGCCGGCTGTGATATGCCGGATAAGGATTGTCCTGTCTGTGGCCATAAGCTGGACAAAGCCGGTTTTGATATCCCGTTTGAGACCTTCCTTGGATTTAAGGGAAATAAAGAGCCGGATATCGACCTGAATTTCTCCGGCGAGTATCAGAGCCATGCCCATGATTATACGGAGGTTATTTTTGGAACGGGACATACCTTCCGCGCCGGTACCATCGGTACTCTGGCAGATAAGACGGCCTTCGGTTATGTGAAGAACTATTATGAGGAGCGAGGACAGAAAAAGCGTAAATGTGAGATCAACCGCATTGTGCAGGGCTGTGTCGGCGTGCGCCGTACCACCGGTCAGCACCCGGGAGGTATCGTTGTACTGCCTCACGGAGAGGAAATCTATTCCTTTACACCGGTTCAGCGCCCCGCCAACGATATGACCACCAAGACGGTCACCACCCACTTTGATTATCATTCCATTGACCACAACCTGCTGAAGCTGGATATTCTGGGACACGATGATCCCACCATGATCCGGCGGCTGGAGGATCTGACCGGCCTTGATGCCAAGCTGATTCCTCTGGACAGCCCCGAGGTCATGAGTCTGTTTAAAAATACTGAGGCGTTGGGGATCACTCCCGACGATATCGGAGGAACCAAGCTGGGCGCACTGGGTATTCCCGAGTTTGGTACCGATTTTGCGATGCAGATGTTAATTGACGCTAACCCCACCTGTTTCTCCGACCTTGTCCGTATCGCCGGTCTGTCCCACGGAACCGACGTATGGCTGGGCAATGCAGAGACATTGATCAAGGAGGGAACGGCGACCATTCAGACAGCCATCTGTACCCGAGATGACATCATGATCTATCTGATCAGTAAGGGAATGGATAAGGAGCTTTCCTTCACCATCATGGAGTCTGTCCGTAAGGGTAAGGGATTGAAACCCGACTGGGAGGAGCAGATGAAGGCGGCGGATGTGCCCGACTGGTACATCTGGTCCTGTAAGAAGATCAAGTACATGTTCCCCAAGGCCCATGCGGCGGCTTACGTTATGATGGCGTGGCGAATCGCTTACTGTAAGGTATTTTATCCGCTGGCTTACTATGCGGCGTTTTTCAGTATCCGCGCCAAGGGCTTTTCCTACGAGATCATGTGTCAGGGCAGAGCTCATCTGGAGGAGGTATTGGCCGATTACAAGCGCCGGTCCGACGAGCTTTCCCCCAAGGAGCAGGATACCCTGCGTGACATGCGTATCGTGCAGGAGATGTACGCCCGCGGTTTTGAATTTATGCCCATCGATATCTACCGGGCAAAGGCGGTGGATTTCCAGATCATCGACGGAAAGCTGATGCCTTCCCTGAATTCCATCGAAGGAATGGGAGACAAGGCGGCAGAGGCAGTGGAGGCTGCCGGAAAGAATGGTCAGTATCTCTCCAAGGAGGATTTCTGGCAGCGTACTAAAGCCACCAAGACGGTCATCGATCTGATGGATAGTCTGGGACTGTTGGGTGATATCCCGGAGAGCAATCAGATGAGTCTGTTTGATCTGATGAGTGAGGTGTGAGAAAGGGAAGGCAGAGATAAGGATTGCCGGGCACATTGAAATAGCGATGCATCCGGCATGGAGGCTTCAATGTCAGATAACTATGAAAAACAGGTCATGATCTCCAGAGGGTTGTTTCTGAATTATGACCAAGATAAAATGATTCATAAGTTTCATCTTCAGGCAGACGAAACATATATATACATGACCCTTCTGGGCCGGGAGTACCGTATCCGTAGGTCCGACGGCGCTGTGCTGACGGAGGAGGGGGAGTGTCTGGATTTCAGCACGACCCTTACCATTTACGATGTACTGTGTTGTTCGGCAAAACAGCCGATGCTGGCCCATGAATGGTCTGTGGTGGGAAATCTTCAACGGCTTTCCTCCAGTCCGGGTACGGATACGTTTACGGGAAAGTATGCCGCATTGTTTTCCGGCAGGGCAGAACAGCTGCAGATGGCTTGTCAGCAGATCGGTGGCCGGCAACCGGCCATTACAGCCGGAGCAGATGTCTGCTGGGAGTTTGACCTGTTTCCGTTTTT
>JAFOFP010000252.1 GCA_017387285.1 Lachnospiraceae bacterium | reverse complement strand
ATCTCCTCCAGGCGTTCCTCCAGGGCTGCCATGTCAGCCTCGATGGTCTCATACTCCCGCTGTTCCTTAAAGGTCATTTTCAGTTTCTGGGGGCCTCGGCTGCGCTGAGCCTTCCCTGCCTGTCCCTCATCCGCCGAATTTTGCAACTGCACACCGGTTGTCTTCTTCAAGCTTTGACTTCCGGTCATTTTTCTGTCTCCATCGAAGCTAGCGCCCTCAAACTCCTGTCTCAAGCGATAATCACTGTAACCACCCTCATACTGGCGAAGTACACCGCCCTCCTCAAAAGCAAATATACGGCGCACCGTCCTGTCCAGAAAATACCGATCGTGGGATACGATGATCACGATACCCACAAAGCTATCCAGATAATCCTCCAAAATGGTCAAGGTTGTGATATCCAAATCGTTGGTAGGCTCATCAAGAATCAGCACATTGGGGCTCTCCATGAGCACCCGCAGCAGATTCAGTCTCCGTCGCTCTCCTCCGGACAGTTTCTCAATGCGGCTGTACTGCATCTCCCCGGGGAACAAAAAACGTTCCAGCATCTTCGACGCAGAAACAGGTCCCTCAGAAGTCTGCACAAACTCTGCCACATTGCGAATATAATCGATCACCTTCTCGTCAGGATCCATGTAGGCGATCCCTGACGTTTCGTCCGTCTCGATCTCCTGGGTATAATAACCCATCTTGATGGTCTGCCCCACCACGATTTCGCCCGAATCAGGTTGCAGTCGTCCTGCAATCAATTTCATCAGTGTGGTCTTTCCACAGCCATTGGCTCCGATAAATCCGATGCGGTCGCTGCGCAAAAAGATATAGGAAAAATCACGGATCAGCTTCCGTTCTCCGTAGTTCTTACAAATATCATGTAATTCAATGGTAGTCCGGCCCATGCGTGTGGCAATGGAACCTAACTCCACTTGTCCATCCTCCACGGGAGCCTGACGATTTTTTAATTCCTCATATCGCTCCAGTCTGGCTTTCTGCTTGGTGGAACGAGCCCGTGCCCCCCTTTGAACCCAGGCCAGCTCATTGCGCAGGATCGTTTGACGCTTCCGCTCAGAGGCAGCCGCCATCTCCAACCGCTCCGCCTTCAAAGCCAGATAGCCGGAATAGTTGGCCTCATAGGAGTAAATATGTCCCTTATCCACTTCTGCGATACGATTGCATACGCTGTCCAGGAAGTAGCGGTCATGGGTCACCATCACCAGCGTGCCGCGGTACTGTCTCAGATAATTTTCCAACCAGTCTGCCATCTCCTGATCCAGATGATTGGTCGGCTCATCCAACAGGAGGATATCTGCCTGCTCCAGCAGCACCTCCGCCAATGCGATCCTCTTTTTCTGCCCACCGGAAAGCTGTCCCATGGGAGTGTCAAAACAGGTCACACCCAGCTTAGTCAGCATGGTCTTGGCATCACTCTCTGTGGGGATGTTGGCCCGGTCCTCTGCAGTCCCCTTGCCCAAGGCACACTCCAACACCGTGGTCTCAGGGTCAAACTCCGGATTCTGCGGAAGATAGCGGATCACCACATGGTTGGCAACCGTGATCTTGCCCTCATCGGCTTCCGTCTCTCCGGCAATGATCTTCAACAGGGTAGACTTTCCGGTTCCATTGATGCCGATGATGCCCACCTTTTCCCCTTCCTGAAGAGAAAAAGCGGCTCCCTCAAACAGCATACGTCCCGTATATGATTTTGACAAATCCTCTATATTCAGTAAATTCATGAAGACACCTCACTCAGTCCGATTCATTGCTCACATTATACACTGAATTCAGATTCTTGTCATTCCATTTTGCTCATATCCCGCCATTTTGTCCTGCTCATCTGCACTGACAGGACGGACTTAAAATATCCCCACCTGTTTCAGCCACAGCGATGCCAGGAAAATGGACAGCGCAGACACCAGCGTGGTCCAGACCACATACTGTCCCGCCAATTCGGCATCATTTCCCATCTCCTGCGCCATAGGCAGGCTGGAAACGGCCACCGGTGTGGCAAACAAGGCCACAAAGGCGGCGAAATGAGCACCGCCAAACCGATCACCAAAAAACAGATAGGCCACACCGACGCCCAGAACCGGTGCCAGTACAGTGCGGTACAACACGCCGGTAATGATCTCCCGGCGCAATCCTTTGATGGCGGAAAACTCAAACTGAGCCCCCAGCACCAACAAAGCAAGAGGCGTAGAGAGGCCGGACAGATACTCCAGCACCCGGTAGACCGGCTGGATATCGGTAAGGCGGAAGGCAATCCCGCGCTGTGCAAAGATCCCCCTCACTCCCAGCGCGACCAGTCCTGCCACAATACCGGCAATCAGAGGATTTTTCAGGATCCCCATCAAAATCTTTTTTATGCCGGGTTTTCCCTCCTCCCGTTTAAACACCGTGAGGCTGATGACCGCCAGCACATTAAACAGCGGAATCACCGCCGCCGACAACAAGGCTGCCACCATTCCGCCTTCATCACCGAATAGGGATTGTGCCAAAGGCAGTCCCACCAATGCAAAATTGGAACGATAGGACACCTGCACCATGGGTCCCCGTCGGGCGCTGTCCTTTGTGGTCATCATTGCCACCGGAATACCCACCAAAAACAGGATCAGGGTCATCCCCAACGCATACAGGATATATCCCACCTCTACCTGCTCAAAACCGTCCATCTTGTAGACGTTCAGAAACAGGGTAGCCGGCAGAAATACCCGAAACACCAGTTTATTCAGAGATTTGGCAAGATCACCACGGATCATTCCCATCTTTTTTAACCAATATCCCAGTGCCACCATCAGAATGATCGGCGCCACAGCATTTACCGCAAACAGAAACGAATTCATCTTATCTCTCTCCGTATCTTGTCACCAATTCCACATAGAACTGGGGGCCGCTGGCCAGATCTTCAACGCCCATGGTCTCATTTACGGAATGAACACCGCCGGCATTGCTTCTCTTATAGAAGGAGCTGAATCGATACACATGGTCGCTCAAATTGTACATGAATTTGGCATCGGTGCCGCCCACGGTGATATCGGGAATGGCAACCATCTCCGACTCGCGATCCTTGGAAATCTCCACGATCAGATCCTTGAAGGCACACTCATACGTCGATACAGGAGAGGGGTTATTGCCCTGAAGGAGAGTCACTTCCAATCCCTCCGGCAGAATATTTTTGAAGTGTTGCTCCACCGTCTCCAAGGTGTCTCCCTCCAGCAGACGACAGTTTACCACGATGGAGGCCTTTTCCGGAAGAATATTCGCCTGCTTGGATCCGCTGGCCATGGTGATGGCCATGGTGGTGTGGAACATGGATGCCAAGTCACGATCAGCGTCGATCATAGGCACCAGCTTATCCCAGTTGCCCTCGATGTCTGTCATCAGTTCCGCCAGCTCCGGCTTTTTCTCCTTCATGTAGGGAGCCAATGTCTCATAGCGGGTCTTTACTGTCTCGGTGATGCGATAGGGGAAAGGATTCTCCTCGATGGCCATGATTGCCTTGGCGATGTGGTACATGGCGCCTTCCTTTCCGGGCTTGCTGGAATGTCCGCCGGGGTCTTTTCGGGAGATCTCGTAGTCTGCGTATCCCTTCTCCGCAACGATCACCATACATACGGGCACATCGACACCCACGTTTTTGCCGGCTCTCAGTCCGCCTCCCTCGTCCAGAATACCTTCGAAGCGAACACCTCTGCTCTCCAACAAACGGGAGATCATCTGGGCACAGGAAGCCTCTCCCTTGCCGCTGCCCACCTCTTCATTGTAGCCGTAAGCCAGATAAAGATCGAAGGAAGGCTGATAGCCGATGCTCAGCAGATACTCCACTGCCTCCATCTGGGCGATCAGGTGACTCTTGCAATCGGACGCACCGCGTCCCCAGATATACCCCTCTGCGATGGTTCCCGCGTAGGGAGGGTATTTCCACTTGCTGTGGTCGCCCTCGGGCACCACATCCTGATGAGCCATAAACATCAACGGAAGCTTTCCGGACTCTCCGGTACCCTGCCAGTGATACAAAAGACCTGCCTTTCCGATCACCTCTTTTTTCAGATGCTTATGTACCAGAGGATAGGTTTCCTCCAGATACCGATGCATTCCGAAGAATGTTTCAAAATCCATGTTTGCCTCGTCGTGATCGGATACGGTGGGAAACTGAACCACTCCGCTCAAATGCTTTGCGCATACCTCCGGGTCAAATTTGTGTACCATTTTTTTACCTCCTGTCGTCTGTCACTGATATGATTAGTTGAAAATGTTAAAAAAACGGCTGTCGAACCGGCGATGATGATCACCCTGTCACGACAGCCCTGTTCTCCCATTTACTTAATCGTTTTTAGTTCTTTTTCTTGTCCTTAGCGTTCTTCTCAGCAGGCTTGCTGTCCTTCTTAAAACGATCGAAAAAGCTCTTTTTCTTCGGTGCGGCCAATACCGCTCCGCGCAGTCCCTTAACCTTGGTGATGTAGAGGCCACTGATCGTAGCCTTAACCTCCTGCTTTACAGGAATCATATCATACACGGGTCCGTCACAGAGGAACGTCATCACTCTGGGGCCAACCTTCGCCTTAACCACAGGCATCTTTACCCAACGCATATACTTAGGCATGCTCTCATATACCTGCTTAGGCATGCCGGCATCCTGAAGCTTCATCTTTTTCTTATCGATGATCAGAATATTTACGGTCTGAGCCATCGCCTCCATCATCTCCTGCTGTGCGGCCTGCTTTTTCTGCGCCTTAGAGCCAAGGAAATAGAGCAGTGCCAGAACCGCCGCCAGAACAAGAATCACAATAAACAATACGGTTAAAAATGTATCCATTTGTATCCTCCCGATACGCCTTCGTTTTTTCAATACACCCAGTTTACCATGACAAGGGAAAAAAGGCAACTAAAATTTTTATGTGTTTACCCCCTGCATCTGTTTATACTGGCGCGGTGGAATGCCATATTCCTGTTTAAACGCCCGATAAAAAGAGGAATAATCCCCAAAGCCCACCATCTGCCCGACTTGTTCCAACGATACCCCCTCCCGGATCAGATTTTTGGCGGCAATGAGTCTGCGCTGAGTCACACAGTGATAGAAGCTGTCGCCCATTTTTTTCCGGAAGGTCTGGGTAATCGTACTCTCACTGACATAGAACCGGCGGGCGATCTCTGTCAGGCTGAGTTTGTCCCCCAGATGCCGCTCCACATAGGCTATGACCTGATCCAGAAGCTCCGGTGCCTCCGCTGACATGGGTTTGGCTCCGCCTTCTCTCATGGCTCTCTGGATCTGCACCGTCAGCTCGATGGTGTTTCCCAAAACAGCCAGTTCCCAACCCGGCACACTGAAGATGGTGTACACCATGCTGACCAACAAGGCGGTTGGGGAGTAAAAAATAATTCTTTATCTTACAAAAAACGACTTATCTCACCAGATGATCACTCATCAGTGTGATAAGTCGTTATATTTATTTCTCATCT
>JAFOFP010000251.1 GCA_017387285.1 Lachnospiraceae bacterium | reverse complement strand
GCTCCTCTGATGGGCGCTCTGGGTCTGGATGCTCCCGTGATGTCCGCTCTGACCGTTATGGCCATCGGCGCAGGTGCTATGACTGTTTCCCACGCAAACGATTCCTACTTCTGGGTAGTTACCAACTTTGGTGAGATGACTCCCGATCAGGGTTACAAGACCCAGACCATGCTGACACTGGTTCTCGGCCTGTCCGCTATGGTGGGTATCTTTATTATGACTCTGATTTTCTGATATCAAAGTTTGTCAGATACAGAATGTGGATTTCATGGTACGGTGAAGCTAAGTTCCGATATTATGAATATAAGTGCAGGCAGGGTCTGTTACCCTGCCTGTTTTAAACCGAATAAGGAGTGTGAATCCCATGGATAAAAAATTGCGTGCAAACGCAGATGCAATCATTGCCTCTGCGATCAATGCGGTTAAGCCGGATGAGGCGGTGAGCCGTGCCCTGACCGGGAAGAAGTTTCCCGGAAGAGTAGTGCTGGTAGCGGCCGGTAAGGCTGCATGGCAGATGGCTAAGGCAGCGGACGACTGCCTCGGAAAGCGCATCGACAGCGGAGTGGTGGTTACCAAGTATGATCATGTGATGGGGCCTATTGCAAATTATATCTGTCATGAGGCGGGACATCCCGTACCGGATAATAATTCCTTCGAGGGAACTCAGGATGCCCTGGATCTGGTTGCCGATCTTAAGCCTGAGGACACGGTACTGTTCCTGCTCTCCGGTGGCGGAAGTGCGCTGTTTGAGAAACCACTGGTATCCGGTGAGGTACTTCAGGATATTACCGGTCAGCTGTTGGCCTGTGGAGCAGATATTGTGGAGATCAATACGATCCGCAAGCGTCTCTCTGCAGTAAAGGGCGGACGTTTTGCTCAGCACTGTGCACCGGCACAGGTGTTTACTATCGTACTTTCCGATATTCTGGGTGACCCTCTGGATATGATCGCTTCCGGCCCCGCTTGTCCCGACAGCAGTACCTGTGAGCAGGCGAAGGCTATCGCGGCCAAGTATCAGTTAAAACTGACGCCTGAGGCAGAGGCACTGCTCTCTCAGGAGACCCCCAAGGAGCTGGACAATGTGACCACTTTGATCAATGGTTCAGTTCGTGAACTGTGTACGGCAGCAGCAGCGGTTTGTCGTGAGATGGGTTACGAGCCTGTGATGCTCACGGATCAGCTGGTCTGTGAGGCGAGAGATGCAGGCAGCTTCCTTGCGTCTATTTTGAAGACTCACGCAGGTGCAGGAAAGAAGATGGCATTCATCGCCGGCGGTGAGACGGTTGTTCATTTGACCGGTAAAGGTATGGGTGGGCGTAATCAGGAGTTGGCACTGGCAGCAGCGGCAGGTATTTCCGGTATTCCCGGTACCGCAGTGTTCAGTGTGGGCAGTGACGGAACCGACGGTCCCACCAATGCAGCAGGTGGCTATGTGGATTATGAGACCGCAGCTGAGTTAAAGGCTCAGGGCGTTGAGATCTATCAGGTACTTCAGAATAATGACGCATACCACGCGTTGGAGAAGGTAGGTGGTCTGGTGATCACCGGGCCCACCGGAACAAATGTAAACGATGTGGCTGTGGCACTGGTAGAAGGATAATCATGGAGAATAAATGATACCGAAAACACCGCTTCTCTTGACAAGAGGCGGTGTTTTCGGTATCATTGCTATGAACATAAGGTCAAGGGATTGACCCACATGGGATTTTGAAGAAAAGAGATGTGGTAAATTAGGATGAAAAAAGTGCTGAGCAAAAAACTGAAAAAATATATCAGCAGTGTGTTGATGGTTATCGCCGTCCTGATACTGAGTACAGTTCTCAATTTCTTCGGTATCGGCGAAGATACGAAGGATTCCATAGAGACCACCGGAAGTGAGATCGGGACAGAGTCCACTGCATCGGAGAACGAGACTCCTGCACCGGAGACCGAGGCTCCTGTATCAGAGACGGAGGCGCGTTATCTTGATCCGGAAGGTGTTTATACCTCCAAGGATGATGTGGCGCTGTACATATATCTCTATGGAGAGCTGCCCGATAACTTTATGACCAAAACCGAAGCCAGAAAGCTGGGCTGGGAGAGCGGCTCGCTGGAGCCCTTTGCGCCGGGCATGTGCATCGGCGGTGACCGGTTCGGAAATTACGAGGGACTACTCCCCGAGGCAAATGGACGCACCTACAAGGAGTGCGATATTGACACTCTTTATGCAAAAAGCCGTGGTGCCAAGCGGATCGTATTTTCCAATGACGGATTGATCTACTACACAGAGGATCATTACGAATCCTTTGAACTGATCTATCCGGAGGATTGATCCATGGGAGAGAAGTTGATGGGAGAAGACAGGGAGAGGGCAGGAGTGCCTGAGAATATGAAAATCCATGTTTCATCGGCAGAGATCCGAAGGATCATGCTGGATGGGGCGAGGATGACCGACAGGGATTCACTGCATGCTTACCTGCGGGAACAGATGGAACTGCCTTCTTACTACGGTGAAAATCTGGATGCCCTCCACGATGTACTGACGGATATTGGGATTGAGACCGAGATCAGGCTCAGTCATGCGGATGAGCTTTGGGAGAGCAGATTCGGCCAACTGGTACTTCGTGTTTTCCGGGAGTCTGCACAGGAAAACGACTGTCTGACACTGACCGAGATTATGACAGAAAAGGGAGAAGATGAATGAGATTATTACGACGATTTCAGTATAATTCGCCGGTGATCCTGACCTTTGCGCTGGTATCGCTGCTGGTGCTCTGGCTCAATGACCTGACCGGAGGCCATTCCAATGCATTGCTGTTCAGTGTCTACCGTTCATCCTGGAAAAATCCGCTGACCTATCTGCGGTTTTTCGGTCATGTACTGGGACATAGCGGTTGGAGTCACTATACCGGCAATGTTTTGATGATATTGGTGGTGGGTCCTATGCTGGAGGAGAAATACGGCAGTATCAATTTGTTGGAGATGATTCTGCTGACCGCATTGGTGTCCGGCATCATGCATGTGGCACTGTTTCCCGGAGCGGCACTTTTGGGTGCCAGCGGTATTGTGTATATGTTGATTCTGCTGTCCTCACTGGCCAGCATGAGACAAAACTGTATTCCGCTGACCTTGATTTTGGTGGCGGCGATCTATCTGGGCGGTGAGGTGGTCAATGGCCTGACTGCATCGGATAATATTTCACAGCTTTCTCATATTGTGGGCGGTGTGTGCGGAGCCATTTTTGGAATGGCCTTAAATAACGGGAACAGAAGGAGATAATTGAGATGAAAAAGGAAAACAAAGCTCTGGCCAGACAGAAGAAGGCTCAGGCAAAACAGATGTTGGCATTAAAAAAGAAAGTGCTGACGGTGGTCGGTATTCTGCTGGCAGTGGTGCTGGTAGTGGGCACATTGGCTGCCATTAAGATTTCCAGCGATGAAGCTAAGGCACCCCAGACCCTGAAGTTCAGCAAGCATTTGACCAAGGACGGAAAAATCAAGGGAATCAACATCAAGAAATATGTGGAGCTCTGTGATCTGGAGGAGGTTCTCAAACTGAAAAAGTCAGAGGTTGAGCCCGGTGAGGAGGCAGTTCAGGCGCTGATGGAGGGATTTTTACTTCCGTACAGCGAGTTGGTGACAGAGAAAGGCATCGTTCTGGAGGAGGGTGATGAGATCAAACTTCGCTATGTTGGAACCATCGACGGAGTGGCCTTTGAGGGCGGAAGCACCGGGGAGGAGGGAACTACACTGGTTCTCGGTTCCGGTTCCTATGTCGAGGGGTTTGAAGATCAGCTGATCGGTCAGAAGGTTGGAGATAAGGTAGATGTGAAGGTTACATTCCCTGAGGATCACGCCAATGCGGAATTAAGCGGAAAGGATGCAGTATTTGCTGTTGAGATCGATGGTGTGTATCAGGTGGAGATCACCGACGAGTTGGTAGCGGAGAAGGTTAGCGG
>JAFOFP010000250.1 GCA_017387285.1 Lachnospiraceae bacterium | reverse complement strand
ATCCTGCGAAGCCCGGAGTATGAGCGGCCCAAACAGAGAGGAACCGGCACCATCAAGCAGGCGCCCACGGCGGAGATGAGCTGTGTGGAGGAGGGCTGGATCCTCACCAGAACCGACGAGGTGAACAAGCGGGTTCAGGAGCTGGTGGGTCTTAACCGGGACCAGTTTGCCCAAACCATGATGATCGCCCAGGGCGACTTTTTGAAAATTTTGAGCGCATCCAGCAATGATCGTAAACTTTTGTTTCAGCAGATTTTCGGGACAGAAGTTTACGAAAATCTCCAGAATGAGCTGAAGGAGCGGAGTGCAGAGTGTGAGAGACAGCAGCGGATCAGGAAAGATCGGCTGTTGGAAGTCATGGATCGGGTGAAAGTGGAGGCGATCCCTTGGGATGAATGGGAACCGGATAAGCGGGATGTACGGCTTGCGGCTGAATTTGTGGACCGATTGGGCACCTATATCGAGAAATGTGAGCAGCTGCAGGGACAGCTGACAGATGAAAAACAGGATGTTTCTGCACAGATCGAACAGTTGACTACACAAATTGCAGCGGGCAATCAGATCAATGAGGCCTTTGAACGGCTGGCTCAGAGTCGCGATCAGAGACAGGAACTGCAGGACAAACAGGAGGAGATCGACCAAAAACGGAGAACGCTGCAGCTGGATGAACGGGCTCAGGTCATGAAAGCGGATTGGCAGCGATACACCTTGTCGATGACACGATTGACAAAAACGGAGGCAGAGCATGGCCGGGCAGTGGAAAAACAAAAGCTGATGGAGGCTTTGCAGGCCGGATTGGAGGCTGAGTCCCGGGAGGCAGACTGCCTTGAACAGGAAAATCAGCGGTTAAAACTGGATAACAGTCGGCTTGGGGAATTGATTCCTGTGGTGGGTGATCTGAATCTTTGTGTGAAGGCGCTGTCCTCCGGCAGAGACCGTCTGGTGGAGCTTGAACGGGAGTCGGCTGAATTGCGAGCCGGTTATCAGGAATTGAGAAATCGTTTTTACCGGGGACAGGCCGGACTGTTGGCGGCCGGACTGGAGGAGGGGATTCCCTGTCCTGTCTGCGGTTCCCTTCATCACCCCACATTGGCGGCGGGGGAGGAGAACGTGCCCACCCGGGAGGCGGTGGAAGCAGCTGAGGCACAGTCTCTGGCGAAGGACAGAGCGCTGGGCGAACAGTCGGAAACGTTGGCCGGCCTGATGGAAAAAGAGCGGGAACTGAGACGTCGGCTGGGCACAGTCGGCTTGGATGAGGTACCGGATCAGGAGACATGGAAAAAACGTCTGGCTAATCAGGAAAATGTCATCAAGAGACAGGAACGGAAAATTCGTGAGATCCGGGAGAAGAAGCAGGAGGCAGAGAGACAGTATCAGGCACTGTTGGGCCAGATCAGTGTCCTTGCAAAGACGAAGGAAAACCAGAACATCGAAGCCACTGAGGCAAAGAAACGATTTGAGGACAGATGTGGGGAACAGGGCTTTGCCGATGAGGATGCTTTTCAGACGGCAATGCTGTCTGACGCGGAGAGAAGGGTGCTGGCAGATGACGTTAAGGCCTATGAGACTGCCTTGACTGCAGTGGAGGCGGTGATCCGCTCGCTGGAAGTCTCCCTGACCGATCAGAGACCGGTGAAGGTGGAGGAGCTGGCTGATGGCAAGGCTTCGCTGGAGATGAGACGTGATCAGCTGGAAACCCGGCTCAGAGCTTTGGAAAGTCAGAATGGAATCAACCGGGAAGTGAAAAAAGAGATCAACGCACTGTTGGAGGAGACTGCAACGATCAATGAGGAGTGGGCGGTGCTCTCTGACCTGTCCGACACGGTCAGCGGTCAGCTCAGCGGAAAGGCTAAGCTTAGTCTTGAGACCTATGTTCAGCAGTACTATTTCCGGCAGGTCATCGCTGCGGCCAACCGGCGGCTGGCCGGTTTGACCGATGGACTTTACACCCTGCGGTGCAAGGAGGCAGCAAAGGATAAGCGTTCCCAGTCGGGGTTGGATCTGGATGTGCTGGATCGGAGCACCGGCCAGTGGAGAGATATTTCCACGCTCTCCGGCGGAGAGTCCTTTATGGCGGCGCTTTCCATGGCACTGGGATTGTCCGATGTGGTACAGAGCCGCAGTGGAGGTATCCGGTTGGAGGCGATGTTCATCGATGAAGGATTCGGCTCGCTGGATGAGGCGACGCTGAAACAGGCGGTGGATATGCTGGCCCGGTTGGCTGACGGCAGCCGTCTCATCGGCGTCATTTCCCATGTCAGTGAATTGAAGATGAGGATCGATCAAAAACTGGTGATCCGAAAGGGCCCCGGCGGAAGTTATGTGGAGGCCGAGTAGGAAATCGCCGTTGATCGGAAATAAAATAATGCAGAAATGAAACAATCTGTCATAGTACAACTTCTGGTGCGTTATCGAAAAAGCGCAGTTCTTGTAAACTGAAGAAAAGACAAGAACGAGGTGCAGATAACCATGAGAATGAGGATGTTTGACTATAGCGCGGAGATCAAGGCATATCGCAAGCGTCAGGAGATGACCCAGGAGGAATTGGCGGAAATTCTCGGCGTACAGGCCAAGTATATCAGCCTGTTGGAGAATGGAAAGCGCAGCCCCAGCGGAAAACTCCAGAAAAAGATGGAGGAGCTGATCCTGGCGGAGGACCTGAAAAAGGAGTGTGCCGGAGAGGAGATGCCCGCCACGAACAACGAGGTGGAGCTTCAGATGCGTATTTTCCGCAAGCTGTCCAGACTTCAGCCGGTGGTGAGAGAGCAGGCGGTGGATCTGATCTGTCAGATTCTGGATATGATGTCAGCCAGAGAGCAAACCAAAGAGAAATAAGAACCCGGTCCTTTTCCCGCCGTCGGCGGGGGAAGGACAACAAAAAAGGCGATTGCATCTGCAATCGCCTAATTTACCTGCGGCGGAGAAGATTCGAACTCCCGACACCTTGGTCCGTAGCCAAGTGCTCTATCCAGCTGAGCTACCACCGCATTTGCTGTTTTTCACCAGCGAATGCTATTCTAACCCAAAAGAAAAGATTTGTCAACAGTTAATTTTAAAAAATTGCAAAAAAAATATAATTATTTTTATCGACAATGATTGACAGAATTTGACAGTCGTGTTATGTTTAAGATAGCAAAAACAATTATAAAAATAATTTGAATAGAAAGGGGCGTTGCCGATGGAAAGACGAGAGCCGTTAACTGCTTGTGAGCTGTTGATCGCCAAGGTGATCTGGGACAGAGAGGAACCGATGTCCATCAAGGAGATTGCGTCCATTGTAAATGAGAAGTTTGAGCGGAAGTGGGCGAAGCAGACCGTCTCTGCATTTTTGGGACATCTGGTGTCCAAGGGATATTTCCGGATGGAGCGAAGGGGACGTCACTTCTGTTATATCCCCTTGGTTACCGAGGAAGAGTATCGGACACTGGAACTGACCAAATCGGTGGAGTTTTGGAGCAATGGTCAGGCAGATCGCTTCCTGGCTGCCTTTTTACAGGACAGAGTGTTTACCGAGGAAGAAAAGCAGCGAATGAGGGATCTGATCAATGATTTGGATTAGTGAGTTCTTCTTTTGTGTGGGCAGTATGAGTATAGCCGGCACGGTGGTTGCCGGGATGTACCATCTGTTCTACGAAAGATTCAGAAATGGGAAAGCAGGCGTGGCGATCCGGGTACTGAGACTGATCGTGTTTCTGTATCTGTTCCCCGTGGCCTATCTGGCGGTGCGAACCATCAGGATGGGCGTATCGGCGGAGGATCTTTACGCCAAAGGTTATTTTGGTATCAATACTTCACCGTTGTTTATTCAGGTGTTCAGTCTGGTAGGTGCGATCTGGCTGATCGGGTTCATTTTGAACAGTATTTTGGGACTGAGACAGTTTAAGCGACTGCGGAGTATGATGATATTTAACATTCCTGTAAATGATCTCCAGTGGGAGGAAATTTTGCAGGAGGAATGCAGCCGTTATAGCTATCACGGAGTAAGGATTTACGAGAATGATTGGGTGGTCTCTCCGATGATCACCAATATCATTCACCCCACCATTGTGGTGCCGCCCTTTGTGTTCGCGGAGAAGAGTAAGCGCATTACTCTGGAGCATGAGTTGACGCACCTTCGCAATCATGACCTGCTTTGGAAGCGCGCTGCCATGGCCATAGCCTGGCTCCACTGGTTTAATCCATTGGCCCACAGACTGTTTGACTGGCTGTGCGAGGAGCAGGAGGCTGAGTGTGATATGCATGTGTGCACCACGACGAAGCACTTTACGACCAAGGATTATTTCGTTTTTGTGATATCCTTGATCGAGGCAAGGGGCGAAGAATTTTTCATATCCGGACTAGCTAACTCGGCAAATAGTATTGAAAGGAGACTGGAAGTAATGAGAAAGAGAAAAGGACGTGGATATGCAAGCAAATGGGCGGTACTGAGCCTGTGTCTGATCCTGATGACCGTATCGGTGATGCCTGCCTATGCCATGATGGATTACGTGGCAGGTGTGGAGGAACAGTGGTTGGCGGAGACGGAGATTAGGCTGTATGATGCTGACCCTGCTGTTACTTCAGCAGAGGATATGCTGGTAGAATTCACCGTGGTGGAAGATACTATGGAAAATCCTGAAGTGGATATGAGTAATGGTATAATAATTGATGATCAATATAAATATGTAGAAAAAAGTAAAGCAAACATAAAAATATTATATAGTTATAACAGAAAAGAAACAGAATGGAATAATTATTTAACAAATATAGATGCTTATATTGTAGAAAATTGGCAACAAATTTTAGAAATATTAAATTTTATAGCAAAGAAAGGAATTTATACTAATGATTAAGGGTGTTATTAATGTTTCGGGGAAAGCTGGTTCTGGT
>JAFOFP010000249.1 GCA_017387285.1 Lachnospiraceae bacterium | reverse complement strand
GGAAAACGGAAAGATCATCGTTACCGGCGAGGGATATGCAGCTAAGGCTTCCTGTCTGAACGGTGTTGAGAGCGTTCGTAAGAACTGTGTAGACGCTCCTGTTGTAAACGAGTAATTTTGGATGAGATCGGTTTGTACCGTTCATGAGATGAAAATTGCAGGGAGCCCCGTGCCAGCGGAGCTCCCGATTTTTCCCTCCGGGATATGGCTTTATGAAAAGCACAGCGAAGAGAGAAAATCAGAAAAGAAATGGAAAACAAAAAAGAAATAAAAACAAAAAAGAAATAAAAACAGAAAGGGCGGAAGCAACATGGATTTAAAGGATAAATTGATCGACGGTCTGGTAGACAGTCTTGGAAAAGAAATTAAAGATAAGCTGGAGGATGCCGGAGATTTGCTGAAGGGACTGTTTGGCAAGAGATGACGATCACACATATTTATCACAGTGGTTTTCTCATGGAGTTTGACCAGTGTGTGTGGCTTTTTGACTATTACAAAGGGGAGATACCTTCCTTTGACCGAGCAAAAAAGCTGTTTGTTTTTTCAAGTCATGTCCACAGCGACCACTTTAACAAGGAAATATTTACCATATTTAGAGAATATTCCGATGTAGAATATATTTTGTCGAAGGATATTTCTTTAAAGCCCAAATTTGTGGAGCGGTACGGAATGGATGATGAGCAGCTTTCCCGGACCACCTCGGTAAAGGCAGATCAGGAGTACCGGTTTGTGGATGGAAAAGGCAGCCCTATTCTGTTGAGGACATTGAAATCCACCGACGAAGGAGTCGCTTTTGTTCTTCATTATCAGGGGAAGACCGTTTATCATGCCGGTGATCTCCATTGGTGGCATTGGGAAGGCGAGGATAAGCAGTGGAATCACAATATGGCAGCGGATTTTAAACGGGAGATGGAGAAGCTGAAAGGACTTCATCTGGATGTGGCCTGCGTGCCGCTGGATCCCCGTTTGGAGGATGCTTACTGGTGGGGATTGGATTATCTGATGAAAACCGCTGAGGTAGAAAATGTCTATCCCATGCATTTCGGAGACAATCCGGAAGTGGTAAAGCGATTTTTGGAGAGTCCGGTGAGTGAAGCCTATCGGGATAAAATCGTTTATAAGTAGAATAAAATGCCCTTGTGCAGGTGAAAATCAGCATAGGGGCATTTGTTTGCGGAAAAACCCTTAAAATAAGGGGTAAAATACATTGACAGACCCTTATTTTAAGGGCAATATAAAATAAAAAACAAATTCAGGATGAGGAGAACAGACCATGACAAAATTGTTTGCACTGGCGGATCAGTTATCCGGCGAGGATATCCGCTCGATCCGGAAAAAGCTATATCTGACACAGAAGGATTTTGCCGAATTGGTCAACGTATCGATAAAAACGGTGGAGATCGATACATTAAATAAATTCCGTGAATCGTTGTAACGAATCGATGTATTTTCCCGTGTATCAGGGTGAAGGGCCTTGAAGATTAAGGAGAGGAGGACTGTCGTGGAAGATCAAAAAATCGTAGAATTGTACTGGGAGCGCTCCGAAGCTGCGATTTCTGAAACACAGAAAAAGTATGGCAGATACTGCCATTATATTGCTTACCAAATCCTTTACTCTGACCGGGATGCGGAGGAATGTGTCAACGACACCTACATAAAGGCGTGGAATGCCATGCCGCCCCACAAACCTCAGTTGCTTTCCGTGTTTTTGGGAAAGATCACCCGCAATACCGCGTTGGACCGCTATGCGTATACAAAAGCGAAGAAGAGAACCGGGCAGGTGGTGTCCATCCTTGACGAGATGGAGCTGTGTATTCCGGATCAAAAGACCGGTGGATCCTTGGCAGATGAACTGGCATTGAAGGAAGCCATCAATGGTTTTTTGCGTTCACTGCCCACCCAGACCCGGAAGATATTTGTGCGCCGATACTGGTATATGAGTCCGGTGAAGGAGATTGCACGGGATTTTGGATTGACGGTAAGCAATGTAAAGGTTACTCTGCTACGCACCAGAAACCGATTTAAGGAATATTTGGAGCAGGAGGGGATCGAGATATGAATAAAGAAGAAATGCTCAGAGCGATGGAGTTAATTGAGGATGAATTTGTGGCGGAGGCGGCGCCGGAGCGTGTGAAGGAAGCTGCGGCAAAGAAACCTGCGCCGATGATAAGCCTTGGGGGCAGAAAATGGAGCTGGCTTACCGTCGGAGCCGCCGGTCTGGCCGCAGCGGTGGCGGCAATGTGGCTGTTTATACCCTTTCATACCGGATTGCCCAGTGTGGTGAAGCATTCAGACAGTCAGTATTATGAACTGATCCAAAAGCTCAATGAGGCCACCTATGTGAGACCGAGAGCAAAGAATAATTACGAGAAATATATTCGGGGACCGGTGAAAAGCAGTTTCGATTATCTGTATGGAGCTACGGAGGATGCCATGGAGGCGCCAACGGCCAACGAATCCCAGGAGATTAAATGGGAGAGTGGCCTTCTGTCTTACGAGGAGATCACCGACAATCAGGTGGCGGGGGTGATCGAGGCGGACCGGATCAAGCGCAGCGACAGGTATATCTATTATCTGTACAGTGACACCTTGAGGGTATACTCCATTGAGGGAGAGGAATCAAAGGAGGTTGGCAGTTATCGGATTACCTCCAATGAGGCGATAGAAGTTTTTTATAAGGAAACGTGGGAGTTTTATTTGTCCGAGGATTGCACTAAGATCATCCTGACGGGATCCTTTGCGGATAAGCAGATGAATGCCTCTGCCGGAGTGATCGTTTTGGATGTATCTGATCCTGCCAATCTTTCCGAATTGGACATGGTCACCGTGTCCGGAAATTATCTGTCCTCCCGATATACGGGGGATGCATTCCTTCTGATGACAGAGTTCAGAGTGAAGAATAATCCGGATTTTTCCGAGGAAAAAAATTTCCTTCCTCTGATCGATTCGGGAAATGGTCCGGAAAGCGTTGCGGCAGAGGATATCATGATGCCGGAAACCATAACGACGGCCAGATATACGGTGGTGTGTAAGCTGGACGGTGACACCTTTGCCTTGGAGGACAGCGTAGCATTTCTGTCCTATTCAGAGAAGCTATATGTGTCTGAGGAGATGATCTATGCTACCAGAGGAATGTCTGAGACGGTGGAGACCGGTCAGTCGGGCAATAGAAAGGCGATGACGGAAATTGCCGGTCTTTCTTACGCCGGAGAGGGTATGGAGCAAAAGGGAACCATCCGGGTGGACGGTTATGTGAAGAATCAGTACAGTTTGGACGAACATGAAGGAATCCTGCGCGTGGTGACCACCACGGAAGAGATACAGTACTTGATCGAAGACAATGGAATGATCACCTCTGCCAGTATGAGAGAGTTGGGCACCAGTGCAAATCTGTACTGTATTCGCCTGGAGGATTGGCAGATTGCGGCACAGGTGATTGAGTTTGCGCCCAAGGGCGAAACGGTTCGCTCCGTTCGTTTTGACGGGGATATGGCATACGTTTGTACAGCCGTGCAGGTGACCGATCCGGTATTCTTCTTTGACCTGAGTGATTTGGAGAATATCACCTATAAGGAAACGGGAAACATCGAGGGCTTTTCCAACTCTCTGATCAATTTTAGAGATGGATATCTGCTGGGAATCGGTGTGGGAGCAAACCGCAGCACTTTGAAGCTGGAGGTCTACGAGGAGAGCGAGATCGGAGTCGAGTCGGTATGTAAGTATGAACTGGAGAACGTAAGCTACTCCGAGGACTATAAGGATTATTATGTGAACCGCGAGCGACAGATGGTTGGTATGGGAATACATGCGTACCGGGATGAACTCTCTCCGGACGGACAACGGGAACGTTATCTGGTCGTATTCTTCGACGGCTATGAGCTGCGGGAATTGTTAAATGTTCCCCTGCCCGGCGATGTGGATCTGAAGCGGGCGGTTTACATTGATGGCTATTTCTATCTGTTTGGTGAGGATGCCTTTGTGGTGGAGAAGATGGGAGGTTAAGCAAGATGAAAAAGAAAATTGTGATTGCGGTGTGTGTGATCGCGGCGCTGATTCTTCTGACGCCCATACCTATGCGGTTGAAGGACGGCGGAACCGTGGAGTACAATGCGATTTTGTATCAGGTGCACGACGTCCATCGGATAAACCCGGATATCAACGCAAGGGAACCGTATATCGAAGGAATAATTGTAAAAATTCTTGGCATGACGGTGTATGACAATGTGGGG
>JAFOFP010000248.1 GCA_017387285.1 Lachnospiraceae bacterium | reverse complement strand
GCTGATCAAACAAAAGCAGCTGACCGGTCACCTGTATCCGGTCTCCCTCAATGGCCGGAAAAGCCGACGATATTCTGACTTGGAGGCGGACTGTGGTCACTATTCTCCTCTCATTCTCAGCAGACTGTAAATCATCCCAACGGATGTCCACATCCTCCAACAGATAGTCCTTCCCCATCTCCCTCCGGGTCAATTTGACCACCCGGCCAACGACAGTCACGTGATTGGCCCTTTTCTCCTGCTCCCCTTTGTCTAAAGCAGCGGATCCACTTATTTCCCGGATAAGACTACATTCCAATGCCTCCCGCCGCAATTCTTTCTCGCAGCAAAAGAATCCACACAAAAACAAAACCGGCAATGTCAGCCACAGCCAACACTGCCGATCACCGGTCATTTTTATCACAGCAAAGAGTATCACCGCCCCAAGCGGCAATACGATCCACATCGACCATCGGCTCAGGCACAGCACCTCTCCAAGTACATACGCTCCTGCCAGCCAACATAACGGTCTCTTTATTTGGTTCTACCTCCAGTCTGATTGTAGTCCAGATTTCGCTCAAAGGGCGCATTCAGGGGAATGATCTCCCTGAACTTTACGGTGGAATCACCATCCACCATGATCTGAACCTTACTGATATTGGATAATCCGGTCAAGGAGTTGACCAGTGAATAAATCGAAACATAGGGATTGGCCACCAGATCCCCGGTCAAAAAGTTTTTATCAAAGTTTACATAGCAGATCTTGTCCTTCACCGTGACACTGATCAGGCTGGTCCCTCCCGGCATGGTGGCAAGCAGCCCCGTCTCCTCCGGACCCTCCAACAGGGCATTGATCACCTGACGCTCCACGGAAAAACTGCTGCTGATGGTGGATTCCCGCTCTGTCTCAACCAATGTATTGCCCGTCTCATCGGCAAAATACACCGACACGGTAACCTGCTGATAGTTACTCAGATTCTCGCCTTTGGAATCCAGAAATGAATTGGCGGACATGATCCCCACCGGATTCCCCGCCGGATCCGTCAACGGCAATTCATTGACATAGAAGGAAACGTATTCGATCCCATTCAGCTGGATCAGAGCCTTGACGATCCCCGCCCGCAACAGCACCTCATCGGAGACACTGAGCTGTTTATAATTCTCCGTCATATATACATTGATGAGGTTTTCTCCTTCCTGCGCCACACGGTTCACCAGATCCTCAACTGCAAACAGGGAATAATTACCCACCGTCACCGGATTCTGCATCTGGGACAGCATATTAAATCCGATTTCCTGGATCGAGCTGCCCTTGATCTCATGATGTTCGGTGGTCAGGGAAAAACGTTCTGCCGACGTATAATACAGGACATAGGCACCCTCCGGCACCTGCTCCGCAGGCTTTGTGGAACAGCCGCACAGGCACCAGATCAGAGAGATCAACGCCGCAAGACCTATGAAATTGTGCATGGTACGCATCTCTCCACCTCCTATTGAATGTACATCAACGGGATCCTGACGGTAAACGTGGAACCCACATTTTCCTTGCTGTGCAGACGAATCGCCCCGTGATGGGACAGAATAATACTCTGGGTGATCGCCAATCCCAGACCGGTACCACCCGTCTCACGGCTGCGGGCCTTATCCACCCGATAGAAACGGGAAAATACATGTTCCTGTGCCTCCTCGGGAATACCGATACCGTTGTCTGCCACTTTAATAAAGAAATATTTATGATCCGCATTGAGCGATACCCGAACCCAGCCGCCTTCATTGTTGTACTTGATGGCGTTTTCAATCAGATTGGACACCGCCAAAGACAGCTTAAGCCGATCCACCTCTGCAACCACCGGTCTGAAGCTCTCCAGTACCAGCTCCACATCCTTTTTCTCTGCGATGGGCAGAAGCTCCTTCATGGTATTTTCGATCAGGTCATTGATATTTTCCTGGGTGACATTCAGATCACCGCTGGTGCGATCGATCTTTACCAGCGTAAGCAGATCATCGATGATCTGCTGTTCTCTGTCCACACTGGCTGAGATATCCTCCATAAACTCCCGGTAAAGCTCCACCGGGACTTCTCCCGCAGACAGCAAAGAGTCCGCCAGCACGCGGATAGAGGCCAGAGGAGTTTTCAGCTCATGGGACACATTGGATACAAACTCCTGTCTGGATTCATCCAGAATGCGGAGCCGGTTGGCTGTTTTGTTGTATGCATCGGAAATCAGTTCCGTCTCCCGATAGTCATCTACCGAAACAATGGGTGTATCGACAGCAACATCTCCGATGGCCATATGGTTAATGGTCACCGCCAGCTTATACAGCGGGATCACCAGCACTCTGGCCAGCACCGCCGAAAGGATCACCAGAACGATCACCCACATCAGCTCCAGCAGCTGAGTCTTCCACGCCAGGGAATCCACCGTCGTACCGATCTGCGCAATGGATGCGGACATCAGCAGAACACCGTTGATCACCGTCCCATCCACATTATAGATCGGTCTGGTAAATACGATATAATCATTTTCCTCATCGGTCTCTATGTTGGAGTTTCCGGCAAAACAGGAAAACACTGCGTCAGAGATGCTGGTTCTCCCTTCTGCCAATGAAAAGGTATCCTTCACCACCACATAATTACTGTTGATCACCAGAATACGGGCATCGTACACACCTGCCAGCATCTCCAGCTCTGCTTCCGCCGCCGGATCACCCGCTTTGCCCAGATAATTGTCTTTGGTCAGCTGATTCGCCATCATTACGCACTGACTTTGAACCTCTGCAATGTGCTCGTTTAGCAGTGTCTGATATGAAGTTCTCTCTGTCACTCCGTTGGTCACCAGCATGGGAATCAGACCGATCAGAACAAACAGGGCAAACAGACAGGCCTGAAGGCTTAATTTCTTTTTCATTGCTGATCATCCTTTGAAATAATATCCGACACCCCACTTGGTAAATACATACTCGGGATCAGCGGGGTTTACCTCAATCTTCTCACGCAGCCGACGGACATGAACATCCACGGTGCGCACATCGCCGGGGTACTCATAACCCCAGACAATATTGAGCAATTTTTCTCTGCTGTATACCTTTCCCGGGTTGGTGAGGAGGATCTCCAACAGATCAAACTCTTTTGTGGTCAGGCTGAGCTCATTGTCTGACATAAATGCTCTGCGGCCCTCCCGGTCCAGAACAATGTCCTTTACCCGAACGGTATTGACCACACCGCCGCCCTTGCCGTTTCTGCGCAGGATAGCCTTGATGCGGGCCTTCACCTCAAGAATATTGAAGGGCTTGGTAATATAATCGTCAGCTCCGTTGTCCAGCCCAAGAATCTTATCCATGTCTCCGCCCTTTGCGGTCAGCATGATGATGGGCACGTCGGAAAAGCTGCGCACCTGCTGGCACACCGTCAGGCCGTCTAAGCCCGGCAGCATCAGGTCCAGCAAGATCACATCGTACTCTCTGGCTCTGGCCAGCTCCATGGCCTCATTTCCGTCATAGGCGCAATCCACCTC
>JAFOFP010000035.1 GCA_017387285.1 Lachnospiraceae bacterium | reverse complement strand
CATGTTGGTTTGGAATACAGTGAGGAAGAAATCAATCGGCTACTGGCGGAATATGACCAAACTCCTCCGTCAAGGCGAAGATCTTTGCCGGGAGCAGACAATGAGCGGCACGGCACCGGGGTTGCCGGGATCGCAGCCGGAAATGGGAGGGACAGTGAGGGACGTTTTACCGGGGTGGCACCGGAAAGCCGGCTGATCGTGGTAAAGTTGGGACTTCCCGATCCCAATGGTTTTCCGCGTACAGCTGAATTGATGCAGGGACTCAATTATGTGATCGGGAAAGCGGCAGCGGATCGGATACCGGTGGCCATCAATGTCAGCGTGGGAAATACTTACGGAGCCCATGACGGAAGTACATTGTTGGAGCGGTACATGGACCAAGCCATCGGGGTAGGGCGAACTCAGATTATTGTGGGAAGCGGAAATGAGGGGGATACGGGAGGACACGCCTCAGGAAGACTGGAAAATCCGGTGAGAGGACGTGACGAGGTGATTGACATCGAATTGGCGGTTGGACCCCTTCAGGCAGGACTCAATATTCAGCTTTGGAAGAATTATGCCGATGCGTTTGAAATCAGCCTTGTGCTTCCATCGGAAAGGGTGATCGGTCCATTTACCGAACAACAGACGGTCAGCCGATATGATATTGATACTGCCTTTCTTTTGGTGCTTTACGGAGAACCCAGCCCTTATCGGACCGCACAGGAGATCTATTTGGACTTTCTTCCCACGGGAGATTATCTGGAGAGCGGTATCTATCGGATCCGCCTGCGGCCTGTTCGCATCGTGGATGGTGTGTATCATCTCTGGCTGCCGGGAGCAAATGCGAGAACCGATACCACCCGGTTTTTGCAGCCAACCCCTGAGGTGACGCTGACCATTCCTTCTACATCGGAAAGAGGGATCACGGTGTCCGCTTATGATTCCAATCGGGAAACCTATGGGACTTTTTCAGGGCGAGGTTTTACGAGGGTAGGCAGGATCAAGCCGGATCTGGCGGCGCCGGGTGTGGATGTGGTGTCTGCAGCACCGGGGGGAGGATACGGGGAATACACCGGCACATCCTTTGCGGCGCCCTTTGTCACCGGCAGTGCGGCGCTTTTGATGGAATGGGGAATCGTGAGAGGAAATGATCCCTTTTTGTACGGAGAGAAAATCAAAGCGTATTTGATCAGGGGAGCAAGAGAACTGCCTGCCATCGCCGAATATCCGGACCCACAGGTTGGATGGGGGACACTATGTCTGCGGGAAAGTATCCCCAAATAGTAAGATGAGCAGATAAAAACAAGGATAGGTATGGTAAAATCGCTGAAACCTGAATAGGGGTCATGGAAAAATGAGTAATACCTAACAATCTCCGAAAAATTAACGAAAATTCCTTGACTTAGTTGATGAATTGCCGATATAATCATTGAGATATGCACAGAGAAATCGATGGTTTAGCAATGTTTCGTGCAGACAAAATCAGAGATGGATGGAGACCGTTTATGATAAAAAAATGGGAAGTGATGATTCCGGAATTGACCGGAAAAGAAAAGCGTTTCGCATATATATATTTGCCCGACTCCTATGAGCAGAAGGCAGGCAAGCGTTATCCGGTTTTATATATGTTCGATGGACATAATGTGTTTTTTGATGAGGATGCTACCTACGGAAAAAGCTGGGGCATGAAGGAGTTTCTGGAGTCCAGAGGAACAGAGATCATTGTGGTGGCAGTAGAGTGTAATCACAGCCCCGATCACGGCAGGTTAAAGGAATATTCACCGTTTACCTTTTCTGTTGAGCATTTTGGAGAAATCATCGGTAAGGGCAAGCTGACCATGGATTGGATGGTTAAGTCATTAAAACCCTATATCGACAGACATTACCGTACCCTGAGAGCCAGAGAGTATACGTGGATCGCAGGCAGTTCCATGGGTGGGCTTATGAGTTTGTATGCGTTAATGGCCTATAATAACACGTTTTCCAGAGCCGCAGCATTGTCCCCCTCCCTGTGGACCGATGTGAAGCAGGTGGAGGAGATGATCACCAAGGCAAAGCTGGGACCGGATACGGTGCTTTACATGGATTATGGCTCTGAGGAGCTGATCAACCATGAGGGCATGCTGGAGATCTATGGGGATATCACCGCACTGCTGTTGAAGAAGGGTGTCTATGTAGACAGCCGCATTGTCCCCGGCGGAAATCACAGTGAGGCCAGCTGGGAGAAGCAGATTCCGTTCTTTATGCACACCCTGCGGTACAATATTAAGTGGCCTCAGAAAAAACGTGGTCCCAAATCCGGGAAAACCGAGGCAAAATAAATGGATGTAAACATCGGAATCAGATGCTGATCCGAAAAAGAAATATCCGGGAGAATGAAACGAGGAAATTGAGGATGGAGACACAGTATTATAAATGGTACAGCAATGAGTTGGGCCGTGAGATGGAGATCAAGCGCTACGGCCACGCAGGGCGGCCGGTTTTATTTATTCCCTGTCAGGACGGTCGATTTTATGATTTTGAAAATTATAAAATGACTGATGCCTGGGGACATTGGATCGAGTCCGGTCAGGTGATGGTATTTGGTATTGATACCATGGATTCGGAGACCTGGTCTGCCAAGGGAGGAGATGCCGGTTGGCGGATCTGGCGATATGAGCGCTGGATCAATTATATCACCAGAGAGGTGGTTCCTTTTATGCGGTCGGTAGCCAATGAGTGCAACGGCTGGGAGGGATATCCCGGCATATTGGTGTTTGGAGCAAGCCTTGGTGCCACCCATGCGGTAAACCTGTACTTAAGATTCCCAGAGCTGTTTGATCGTCTTCTGGCGCTTAGTGGCATCTACACCTCCGAATACGGCTTTGGCAGCTTCATGAATGATCTGGTTTACCAGAATTCTCCCGTTCACTATATGGCAAATATGCCGGAGGGACACCCTTACATTGAGCGGTACAATCAGAACAAGGCTGTAATCTGCGTGGGACAGGGGGCATGGGAGATCCCGGACACCACCAGACAGCTTAAGGAGATCTTTGATCGAAAAGGCATCCACGCGTGGGTGGATTTCTGGGGCCACGACTGTTATCACGACTGGCCTTGGTGGTACAAGCAGGTAGCTTATTATGTACCTTATTTGTTAAGCTGATTTCTGAAACAATTGTCAGAGAAATGATGATGTGTCAGTGTCAAATATATCGTTTTATTTAAGATTGAAAGGAATAGCAATGAAGAATTTTGTATTTATTTCCCCTAACTTCCCCACCAACTACTGGCAGTTCTGCCGTCACTTAAAGGACAACGGTCTGAACGTGCTGGGTATCGGCGATCAGCCCTACGATGATCTGAGTCAGGAGCTGAAGGACAGCCTCAATGAGTATTACAAGGTAAACAATTTGGAGAATGAGGATGAGGTTTACCGAGCAGTGGCATTCTTTATCTTCAAGCATGGTCGCATCGACTGGCTGGAGTCCAACAACGAGTACTGGCTGGAGAGAGATGCAAAGCTGCGAACCGATTTTAATATCACCAGCGGTTTCCAGACCACCGACATTCCCCGCATTAAGTATAAGTCCAAGATGAAGCCTTATTATCGTAAGGCAGGTATCCCCGTAGCGCGTTACCATATTGTTGAGGGCTTTGACGACTGTATGAACTTTATTAAGAAGGTTAAGTACCCTGTTATCGTTAAGCCTGACAACGGCGTAGGTGCTTCCCATACATACCGCATCGAGAGCGAAGAGCAGTTGAGCACATTTCTGGCGGAGAAGGATCCTGCTGTTTCCTACATCATGGAGGAGTTTATTCACGCGGAGGTCAACTCCTACGATGCCATCATCGACTCCAACGGAGAGCCCATCTTCGAGACCGGAAATGTTACCCCCAACTCCATCATGGACGTGGTAAACAACAACGATAACTCCATCTACTACATTGTAAATGAGCTTCCCGAGGATACCCGTGCGGCAGGCCGTGCCACCGTGAAGGCATTCGGTGTAAAGAGCCGTTTTGTACACTTCGAGTTCTTCCGCCTGCTGTCCGATCAGAAACTGGGCAACAAGGGTGATGTGGTAGCTCTTGAAGTAAACATGCGTCCCTGCGGCGGATTCAGCCCCGATATGATGAACTTCGCAAACAGCACCGACGTGTACAAGATCTGGGCAGACATGATCGCCTTCGATCATTCTACCAAGCCTGTAGGAGAGCGCGCTTACTGTGCATTTGCAGGTTTGCGCGACGGAAAGAATTTCGTCATGACTCGCGATGATATCATGGCAAAATATGGCTCCAACATGCGCATGGAGGCTCGTATTCCGGATGTACTGTCCGGCGCAATGGGCAATCAGATGTATGTGGCTAATTTCAATACCAAGGAAGAGATGGATCAGTTCTATCAGGATATTCTGAAGTGTTGGGATTGAGAGAAAAAAGCAGCAAAATAGACGTTGCAGAATAGAAAAGACTGTAAAGTTAAGGAGGGCTGGTATGATTTACACAGAGTTGAATTTCTACTCTAAGGCACTGACACAGACCGTAACGGTCAATGTGCTCCTGCCGGAGAAAAAGAAAACCGAGGACGGTGTTGGCGTGGTTGACGGCACCTACAAGACCTTGTGGCTGCTCCACGGGCTGTCCAAGGATCACACTGCATGGCTGCGCCGCTCAAACATTGAGCGATTTGCGGAAGATTATGGCATCGCGGTGGTCATGCCGGAGGTAGGGCGTTACTGGTACACCGATACCTCCAACGGGGAGAAGTACTTTACCTTTATCACGGAGGAACTTCCCACCATGTGCCGTGGCTGCTTTAAGGGAATGAGTGACAAGCGGGAGGATAATCTGATCGCCGGCAACTCCATGGGTGGTTATGGCGCAGTGAAAGCGGCGCTGCATCATCCGGATAAATATTTTGGCTGTGTATCTCTGTCGGGTGCACTGGATGTCACCCGCAAGAACAGAGTCTGCAATTTGCCGGAGTGGAGAGCCATCTTTGGATTTGATCTGCAGGATCCCATGGAGCTGGAGGGCAGCTTCCACGATCTTTTTGCAGAGGCTCGCCGCAAGGCGGAAGCCGGAGTGGAACTGCCGAAAATGTATCTGTGGTGCGGAATGGAAGATACACTGATTAAGATAAATCGTGACTACCATGCACTGCTCACCGAGCTTGGTGTGGAACATACCTACGAGGAGTCAGAGGGTGATCACAGCTGGCACTGGTGGGATATGCATATCCAGAGTGGACTGAGGAATCTTCTGGGTTGATGAGAGTTTCCTGCTTGAAATAACCGGAAACCTATGGTAAAATAAAATTGTCGGGAAGCCAGAGCGGCCACTCCCGAGTACAGCTATTTTTTTAAACAGCCGTCGCTAGTGGAAGTAGTGGCGGCTGTTACTTTTTGCTCTTAAACATCTGATAACACAGACTTTTTGTTTTTTATTAATATAATTGTAAAACACTTTTGATCAATTATCTGTTATAATAGGATTGATGGAACTTGTAACTCACAGGATAAAGATTACGAAATAGAGGACCTCATGATGATCGACACAAGAAGATGGAGAAAACCACTCAGAATAAATATAGCTGCACTCGTTCTTTGCCTGTGCCTTACGGCCTGCAGTATCCGGCAGACCGGTGGTTCATTGCCGGATGAATCGACTGACACCACGGAGGAGTCTGAACTTTCCGGTGAACTGATCGATGATAACGGGGAGAGCGAGCCTGTCCCCACGGAAACGCCGGGCAAACCGGGTGTTACTGCCGAGACGTCCACCGAGTCTTTTACAGAACCACCTGCCGAGACATCCACTGAGGAGATGACGGAGCCGGAGCCTACCGAGCCGCCGCTTACCGATGCGCAGGTTGCTTTGATCGAGGAGGCTGACCGTTTGGCGGCGGGATATGACTACGATGCGGCCATGGCTCTGATCCAGACCCACGAAGGGTTCGCTGAGGTATCAGCCATGACGGAAGCCCTTGTCCGCTACGAAAACCGGAAGGCGGCGACGGTGAAATGGGAGTCCATCGAGGAGATCACCCACGTATTTTATCATAGCCTGATCGTGGATCCGGTGTTGGCCTTTGACGGCGATGAGGATGAGTACAATTACAACCGGGTCATGACCACGGTGGAGGAGTTTAAGAAGATCATGCAGGAGATGTATGACCGGGGATATGTGTTGGTCAGCATCCATGATATTGCCCACATAGAGGTGCAGGCGGACGGTTCTGAGGTGATGGTACCCGGTGAGATCCGGCTGCCGGAGGGCAAGATCCCTTATGTGCTGTCGGTGGACGACCCCAGCTATTATCACTATATGGAGGGGGATGGTTTTGCCTCCAGATTGGTGATCGATGAGATGGGAAATGTGGTTTGTGAGTATATTCAGCCCGATGGGACCGTTGTTTACGGCGATTTTGATGTGATGCCGCTGGTGGATCGGTTTGTGGAGGCGCACCCGGATGCATCCTACCGCGGGGCAAAGGGCATATTGGCCCTCACCGGTTATCACGGTGTATTGGGCTATCGCACCGATCCGGCTTATCAGAATCATCAGGGCCTTGATGCAGGGCAGCAGGCATGGCTGGCTGCTCACCCGGAGTTTGATTATGAGAAGGAGATCGAGGAGGCGAAGAGGGTGGCCGAGGCCCTCAAGGCATCCGGCTGGGAGTTTGCCTCCCACAGCTACGGACATCGGAACTACCGTGACATCTCCATGCATGATCTCATGTGGGATTCCAACACATGGAGAAATACGGTAGCCGGTATCATCGGAGAGACGGATATTTTGATCTATGCTTACGGCGCGGATATCAATGGAACATCGCCCTACACGGCGGAAAATGAGCGGTTTATGTATCTGAAAGAGATGGGCTTTGACTATTTCTGCAACGTGGATGCCAACCGGTACTTTGTACAGTTGGGAGACAATTATCTGCGTCAGGGACGGAGAAATTTGGATGGTATCCGTATGTGGCAGGCTATCTCCGGGCAGAAGGATTGGCTGTCGGATTTGTTTGATGCCGGGGAGGTATTTGATCCGGAAAGACCTACGCCGGTGCGATGAATATTTTTCTTGGGAAATGAATATATATAATACGAGGATTTGCCATAAAGGGAAATTTGTGGTATACTATATATGATCGAACCTCACCAAAGGAGGCGCCTATGAACATCAGAGAACAGTTGGAACTGGAAGAACGGCTTTATTTAAGTGCATATGCATCCCGCAGTGCCGAGACCAGAGGGCGGGATCGGCAGGAGACCCTCTGCGACATGCGTCCGGAGTATCAGCGTGACCGGGATCGGATTCTTCACTGCAAGTCCTTTCGCAGACTGAAACACAAAACGCAGGTATTTCTTGCTCCGGCGGGGGACCATTATCGGACCAGACTGACGCATACTCTGGAGGTGGCTCAGATCGGGCGAAGCATTGCAAAGGCACTGAGGCTCAATCAGGATCTGACAGAGGCCATCGCCCTTGGCCACGATCTGGGCCATACCCCTTTCGGTCATGCAGGTGAGGATGCATTGGACAGTGTTTGCAGTGAGGGGTTCTCTCACTATCAGCAGAGTGTCCGCGTGGTGGAGGTCCTTGAGAAAAAGGGCATGGGACTCAATCTGACCTGGGAGGTTAGGGATGGTATTTTAAATCACCGCACAGCAGGAAAGCCGGCCACACTGGAGGGCAAAATTATCCGTATGTCGGATAAGATCGCCTATATTAACCATGACATTGACGATGCGATCCGCGGTGGTATTTTGAGTGAGGACATGCTCCCCGCAGATTGTACCGATGTGTTGGGTCATTCCGTGCGGGAGCGGTTAAACTGTCTGATCCACGACATTATCGAGCACAGCATGGACAAGCCTGACATCGTGATGTCTCCCCATGTGGAGGAGGCCATGAAGGATCTGCGAAAGTTCATGTTCAAGAGTGTATATTTAAATTCCAAATCGAAGAGCGAGGACGGCAAGGCGAAGGCCATGCTGAGACAGCTGTTCGCTTACTATATGGAGCATCAGAATGAGCTTCCGGAGGAGTATAGGAGACTTCAGGAGTTGAGAGGAGATTCGGCGGAGCGGGTAGTTTGCGACTATATTGCCGGCATGACTGACGGCTACGCCATCGACACATATGAGAGGCTGTTTGTGCCGAGAAACTGGCAGGTATATTAAACAGTAAATTTACGACAAAGGCAGGGACATGATGCGATATTCAGATGATTTGATCGAGGAGGTACGCTCCCGGAACGATATAGTGGATGTGGTTTCCGGCTATGTAAAGATACAGAAGCGGGGCGGGACTTATTTTGGACTCTGCCCTTTTCACAATGAGAAAACAGCATCTTTTTCGGTGACACCGGCTAAGCAGATGTATTATTGCTTCGGCTGCGGTGCCGGCGGAAATGTATTCACCTTTTTGATGGAATACGAAAACTATACCTTCTCCGAGGCTATGCAGGCGCTGGCTGACCGCGCAGGCATCGAGCTGCCCAAGGTGGAGGAGACGGAGGAGCAGAAAAAGGCGGCGGACGTTCGCAGTAAGCTTTTGGAGATCAATCGCCTTGCCGGTTATTATTTCTACCGACAGATGAATACCAACCGCGGGAAACGGGCGCTGGAGTATTTTCTCAATCGTGGACTTTCTCTGGATACGATCAAGCATTTCGGGTTAGGCTATTCAGACAGTCAGCGGGATGATCTGTATCGTTATTTAAAGGATAAAGGCTATAACGATGAGATATTAAAAGAAACCGGGCTGGTCAAGGTAAAAGAGAACGATGCCTATGATATGTTCTTTAACCGGGCCATGTTCCCGATCATGGACAGCAATAACAAGATCATTGGTTTCGGCGGACGTGTCATGGGGGAGGGTGAACCCAAGTATTTGAACTCACCGGAGACAAAGCTGTTTGATAAGAGCCGAAATCTTTATGGACTAAATTATGCGAGAACCACCCGCAAGCCCTATTTTCTCATTTGTGAGGGATATATGGATGTGATCTCGCTCCATCAGGCTGGCTTCACCAATGCGGTGGCTCCGTTGGGAACGGCATTTACGCCGGGACAGGCCAATCTGATCAAGCGATATGTAAAGCAGGTCATTTTGACCTTTGACAGCGATGGAGCAGGCGTGAAGGCGGCCCGCAGAGCCATACCGATCTTCAAGGAGGCCGGAATATCGGTGAAGGTGCTCAGTCTGAAGCCCTATAAGGATCCGGATGAGTTTATCAAGCACATGGGAGCAGAGGCATTTCAGCAGCGGGTCGATCAGGCGGAGAACAGTTTTCTCTTTGAGATCGATGTGCTCAGCCGGGAGTATGAGATGTCCGATCCGGAGCAGCAGACCGCATTCTGGCATATGGTGACGGAAAAATTGGCCGGATTTACCGATGAGATCGAGCGAAACAGCTATTTGGAGGCGGTGTCCAGGCGGTATACCATGGATACCGGCACATTGAAACGTCGTGTCAATGCAGTGGGATCCAGGAGCAGTGCAGCTGCCCAGGAGGATCCAGTGACCTATCAGAAAAAGAAACAGAAGGAAAAAGTGGATGGACTGAAAAAGTCGGAGCGTTTGATGCTTACATGGCTGACCTCTGATGGGACACTCTATCCCAAGCTTTCGGCTTATTTGTCTGAGGAGGAGTTCCCGGACGAGCCCTATCATGAGGCCGCTAAGATGGTCTTTGCGGATCTTCGGGCGGGGAAAAAGCCGGAACCGGCACGAATACTTAATTTCTTTATCGAACAGGAGGAGGCATACCGGGAGGTGGCTGCCCTGTTCAATACCACCATTGATGAACAGCTTTCCGAGGATGAGCGAAACAAAGCGATCACGGAGACGGTAAGGAGACTGAAGCGAAACAGTCTGGATATGCAGAGCCGCAATGCCACGGATCTGACCAGACTGCAGGAGATTTTCCGGGCACAGAAAGAACTGGACGGACTGCGTCTGGAACTCTGATTTTGGTTCGGAGAGTGATCTTTCATCTTTAAGTCATGGAGGAAATGAGATTGCAGATGGATGACAGCCGCTTGATGGCGGGCGTACTGACGGAAGAGGAACCGGGTGAGGAGGAACTTCGCCGACTGGAGGAAGAAAGTGAGGACACGCAGGTGCTGCCGGATGTGTCAGAGCTGGAGGAGATCGCCGGTGATTTAAGCGGTACGACGGATAACGATCAGCATCTGCAAAGACAGGATGGATGCGGTGAGGAAATTTCTGAACAGGTTTCTGAGCAGGATACGGTTCAGTTGTATTTGAAGGAGATCGGAAAGATACCGCTTTTGACACCGGAGGAGGAGCAGGAGCTGGCCAAACGATATCAGGAAGGCGACGAGGAGGCCGGGAGACGTCTGGCCGAGGCTAATCTCCGTCTGGTGGTGAATATTGCCAAGCGATATACCGGAAGAGGGATTTCCTTGCTGGATATTATTCAGGAGGGGAATCTGGGGTTGATGAAGGCCATTGAGAAATTTAATGTAGATAAGGGCTTTAAGCTCAGCACTTACGCTACCTGGTGGATCCGTCAATCTATCACCCGTGCCATTGCCGACCAGAGCCGCACGATCCGTATCCCCGTGCATATGGTGGAGACCATCAATCGGATTATGAAGACCACCCGCCGCATGACCTTGGAATTGGGTCGTGAGCCCACCACTGAGGAGGTGGCCCGGCGATTGGACATGCCGGTTTCCAAGGTAGTGGAGATTATGCAGATCGCATTGGAGCCGGTGTCTCTGGAGACACCCGTAGGCGAGGAGGAAGACAGTCATCTGCTCGATTTCATTGAGGATGTGAGGATGATGCCCGCCGATGCAGCTACCACGCAGATTTTGAAGGAGGAGATGGCTAAAGCCATGGACATTCTCTCGGAGCGGGAGCAAAAGGTCCTTCGGATGCGGTTTGGATTTGATGATGGCAGTCCCAAGACCCTTGAGGAGGTCGGACGGGAGTTTCAGGTGACCAGAGAACGGATCCGTCAGATCGAGAGCAAGGCTTTGAGAAAACTGCGCCATCCCAGCCGGAGTCGAAAACTGAGAGATTATCTGGATTGATCCGGTGAGCGGATGAGCGAATTCGCGATTGAGCGAGCATACAAAATGAAAACGAGAGAGAAATATAGATGACAGAGTTATCAAAGCGTTTACAGACCATAGCATCTTTTGTACGGCCGGGCAGCAGGATAGCGGATGTGGGCACAGATCATGGATTTTTGCCCATTTATTTGATAGAACAGGAAATCGCATCACATGGGATTGCCATGGATGTCCGAAAGGGGCCCCTCAGCAGGGCGCAGGAACATATTGCAGAGGCCGGGCTGGAGGAGAAAATTGAGACCAGACTGGGGAACGGTCTGGAAAAATTGATACCGGGAGAGGCAGATACGGTGATCATTGCCGGGATGGGCGGCCCGTTGATGCTGGATATATTGAGGGCCGGGAGTCATGCATCCGGTGATGTGGAGCGATTTGTTTTATCGCCTCAGTCAGACTGGAGAGGGTTTCGTCTTGGTCTTCGGGAACTTGGCCTTCAGATTGTCCGTGAGGAGATGATCTGTGAGGATGGAAAATATTATGTGATCATGGAAGCTGTCCATGATGTATCCACGAGGGTAGAGGAAGAATCAGAACTGAGGTTTGGCCGCCTCCTGTTGGAGGAAAAACATCCGGTGCTTCTGGAGTATTTACTTTGGCAGACGGACATACTCACCGGGATTCTGGAGAAACTGTGTGATGGCGAAAAACCGGAGGCTGAGAGACGCCGGGAGCAGATACGGCAGGAACTTAACTTTGTAGAGGCGGCATTGGAGCAGATCAGAAAGAGGTGATCATATGTTGAATATGATAATCAACGGAAAGGAAAGAAGTTACCCCGAGGGGACAACTTACCTTGAGATTGCACAGGAATATCAGAAAGATTACGGACATGACATCGCTTTGGTGAAGATAAATGGGAGACTGCGCGAATTGATCAAGCCGGCTCAGGATGGTGTATTGGAGTTTTTGACCACTGAAGATGAGATCGGCATGCAGACTTACCGCAGAAGTATGCTCTTTCTGACCATCAAGTCCATCTACGATGTGGCCGATCATCAGATTCGCAAGGTGACGGTGCAGTTTTCCTTGAGTAAGGGACTTTATATTGAGATCGACAGCGATCATCAGGTGGATGCCCGGTTCATCGGACGTATCGATGCCCGTATCCGGGAGCTGGTGAAGGAGAAGAAACCCATCCTCAAAAAGAGTGTGACGGCAGATGATGCCGTAGAGTCCTTTGGGGAGTATGGAATGACAGATAAAGAAAAGTTATTTCGCTATCGCCGCGCTTCCCGTGTAAATATATACAGTATCAATGAATTCGAGGATTATTATTACGGATATATGCTGCCGGACACCGGTTATCTGAAATACTTTGAGTTGATCCCTTTTGATGAGGGTGTTGTTCTTCAAATGCCGGAGAAAAATGCACCCGAGGAGGTTCCTCCCTTTGAGGCCAGTATGAAGCTGTTTGCCACCATGAAGGAGTCTGCCCGCTGGGGGGAAAAACTGGGTATTACCACCGTAGGTGATCTCAATGAGGTCATCGTCAACGGCAGATTGTCCGAGGTGGTGCTGATCCAGGAGGCATTGATGGAGAAAAAGCTGGGAGATATCGCAGCGATGATCGCCGCTGACCGAAAGAAAAAGGTCATTCTGATGGCAGGGCCTTCATCCTCCGGTAAAACCACCACATCCCATCGCTTGTCCATCCAGTTAAAGACACTGGGACTGAATCCCCACCCCATCGCAGTGGACAATTATTTTGTGGACAGAGAATTCACCCCCAGAGATGCCGACGGCAACTACAATTTTGAGTGTCTGGAATGTGTGGATCTGGAATTGTTCAATCGGGATATGACGGCACTTCTCGCCGGTGAGCGCATCGAAATGCCGGTATTTAACTTCAAGATTGGAAAGAAGGAATACAAAGGTGATTATCTGCAGCTTGGTCCTGACGATATTCTGGTCATCGAGGGTATCCACTGTCTTAACGATAAGCTGAGCTATTCCCTGCCCATGGAAAGTAAGTTTAAGATCTATCTCAGTGCATTGACTCAGCTCAACGTTGATGAGCACAATCGCATTTCCACCACTGACGGCCGTTTGATCCGCCGCATTGTCCGGGATGCCAGAACCAGAGGTGCCGATGCCAGAAAGACCATCTCCATGTGGCCTTCCGTTCGTCGGGGTGAGCAGGAAAATATCTTCCCCTATCAGGAGACAGCGGATGTGGTGCTCAATACGGCACTGATCTATGAATTAGCGGTTTTGAAACCGTTTGCGGAGCCCTTGCTTTTCGCAGTGCCCAGAGATTGTCCCGAATATCTGGAGGCAAAACGGCTGCTAAAGTTCTTTGACTATTTCCTGGTAGCCGGCACGGAAGATATTGCAAGGAACTCGATTCTGAGAGAGTTTATCGGCGGAAGCTGCTTTGACACCTGATGGGAGATCTCTCGGTAAAGAGGTTGTATAAACATATTGACGGAATAACCAAATGCCTATATAGTATGTAGTAAAATAACGAAAAAGCGGGTTTTTCCCCTAATCAT